>NZ_BACT01000023.1:0-1244 GCF_000333255.1 Methylobacterium sp. B1
CTGGATGCCGGATTCGGCGGTGCGCATGCGGCGCATGCCCTCGAACTGGAACGGCTTCGTCACGACGCCGACCGTCAGGATGCCCATGTCGCGGGCCGCACGGGCGATGACCGGAGCGGCGCCGGTGCCGGTGCCGCCGCCCATGCCGGCGGTGATGAAGCACATGTGGGCGCCCGAGAGCTGATCACGGATCTCGTCGATCACCTCGTCGGCGGCGGCCGAGCCGACCTCCGGGTGCGAGCCGGCGCCGAGGCCCTGCGTCACGCCCAGGCCCATCTGGATCACCCGCTCGGCCTTCGAGGAGGTGAGCGCCTGGGCGTCCGTGTTGGCCACGACGAATTCGCAGCCGAGCAGGCCCGACTCGATCATGTTGTTGACGGCGTTGCCGCCGGCGCCGCCGACGCCGAAGACGGTGATGCGGGGCTTGAGTTCCCGGATGTCCGGCGCCTGGAGGGTGATGGCCATGGTGTCGAGCCTCTCGCTAACTGTGCTTTCCGTGCGACGCCTGGGCGCCGGATACTCTTCGATCCGCCCGTCCGCGGGGGCGGATGCGAAACCCTAGAAGCTGTCCCGGAGCCAGCGGCCGACCCGGTTCAGGTAGTTGTCGGTTCCGGTCGCCGCGAAGGCGCCGTGCCCCCGCGGCTCGAAATGCTCGGCATGCGCCACCTGCGGGTAGACCAGCAGGCCGACCGCCGCCGAGAAGGCCGGGCCCTTTGCGGCTTCCGGCAGACCCCGGATCCCGAGGGGCCGTCCGATTCGCACCTGACCCTGGAGGACGCGGCGGGCGACCTCGGGCAGGCCGACGAGCTGGCTGGCGCCGCCGGTGAGGACCACGCGCCGTCCGGCCTGGGCCGCGAAGCCCGCGTCCCGCAGGCGGTCGCGGACCAGCTCGACCACCTCCTCGACCCGCGGCTTGATGATCCGCACGAGCTGCGAGCGCGGGATGTGGGCCGGGGCCTCGCCCTCGTCCTCGCCGACCCCGTGAACCGCGATCATGTCGCGGTCGTCGGAAGGCGTGGACAGGGCCGAGCCGTAGAGGGTCTTCAGCCGTTCGGCCGCCGCCATCCGGGTGGAGAGGCCGCGGGCGATGTCCATGGTGACGTGGTGGCCGCCGACCGCCAGGGCGTCCACGTGGACGAGGTGCCCGCCGGAGAACACGCCGACGCTGGTGGTGCCGCCGCCCATGTCGACGACGCAGACGCCCATCTCGGCCTCGTCGTCCACGAGCGCGGAGAGTCCGGCCG
>NZ_BACT01000022.1:0-23534 GCF_000333255.1 Methylobacterium sp. B1
ATGTCCGCCTCCGAGAAGGTCAGGGTCTGCGCGCCCGTACCCAGTGTCACCAGCGCGCGGCCGGAGACGGTGATCAGCGGCAGGGCGATCAGGGGGGCCGGTTGCGAGAGGTCGGGACCTGTGCTGCCGCCGTTGATCGCCGTGCGCGGCACGCCGGCGATCGCGAGGGTCGCCAGCCCGGTCTGCGCGTCGAGGGTGACCTGACGTCCGCTGGGCCCCGCGCAGGTGAGCGCCCGCAGGGTCGCCTGGGCGGGCGCCACCTCGGCGTAGACCGGCAGGGTGAGGCTCCCGAGTCCGAGGGGTGCCGTGACCGTGGCCTCGATCAGCAGCCGGGTCTGCGCGGTCTGCACGGTGGCGTTCGGGCTGCCCGGGCGGACCCAGCCCGAGCTGCGCTTGCGCTCGCCGATCGCCAGGGTCAGGCGGGTCGCGAGCAGGCCCGGAATGGTCGCCCCGAGATCGACCGCCACCTGGTTCTGGCCGTTCGCCAGCGCGGCCGCGGCACCCAGAAGGTTCAGCACGTTGAGGGAGGGGCCGGCGAAGCCCCGGGGCGGCGCCAGCGCCGCGGCATCGCCCAGCCCGTCCACCTGGCCGATCGCGATGAGGTTGCCGGCATTCGGCAGGGCGTTGAGGATTCCCGAGAGGGCCGAGACGACGCTGCCATTGTCCTGCGCGGCGACCCGGAGCGCCATCAACATCTGCCCGACGCTGGCCTGCGCCTGGACGATGTCGGTGTAGTTCGCCGCCTGCATGTTGAGGCTCGCCCCGAGCGCGTCGAGCACCCGCAGGCCGTCCACGCGGGCGCTCGCCAGGGCGTCGTAGTCGCTGACGCTGAGCGACAGCTTGGCGCCCAGAAGCGCGCCGAGCAGGGCGTTGGCGATGCCGCCCTGGAGTTGCAGGGTGCCGGAACCGATCGTGAAGGCGGCGAACTGCGCGCTCGCCGCGGTGCCCGTGACCCGCAGCGGCACCGCGGCCGGAAGGCCGATCGCCCGGCCGAAGGTCACAGGGACCGAAGTCGAGAGACCGACCCGCACGGCGTTGGCCGGGCTGCCGCCGGCCTTGAACCGGCTGCCGGGCGCGGTTCCCGGCGCGCTGGCGTCGTAGCTGCCCGGGCTGACCGTGGCGGTCGCCGTGGCGTAGCCGTTGTCGCCGAGGGAGCGCCGCGCCGCCGTGTCCGCCTGGGCCGGATCGACGGCCGCCAGCATGGCGGCGATATCCACCGCCCCCTGTGCCTTGCGCCGCGCCTGGAAGACCATGCCGAGGTCGATCCCGACCGCGCCCGCTGCCATCAGCATCGCGCTGCCGAGGGCCACCAGGATCGCGACGTTGCCGCCCCGGGCCGCCCGGAAGCGCCGTGCCCGGCCTGCGCGCGGCCCGGTCACAGGCCGCCCTTTCGAACGCTGACGGTGCTGCGCAGCACGCTCGGCAGCATCGGCAGCAGGCGGGAAAAGACGTTGATGCCCAGCGTCGTGGCGTCGAGGGTGACGGTGACCGTGTACACCGTGGCGTCGCTGGGATCCGGCCCGACCTGCACGACGATGCTGCCCGGCCGGAACATCGCGCCGGCGTTCAGGCTCTGGTTCACCATTTTCTGGGCGAGGCTGGCGCGCTCGGAATCGGTGACGCCCGCCACGGAGGCGCGTGCCGCCTCCGCGGCGATCTGGCGGAGGTTGTGGGCCGCGCCGAGACAGATCCCGAACACCGCGATCCCGGCGAACAGCAGGAGCAGCATGGGCGCCACGAGGGCGAACTCCACCGCGGAGCTGCCCCGCCGGCAGGTCCACCCCTTCGGCGCGCCACGCCGGCGCAAGCGCCGCAAGTCCATCGCATCGCCCTCCACGGGTCGCGCAGCCCGATGACTGCACGACCTATGGTGGCGCCGATCTTCTAACCAATGGTTGTTTTAATCGTCGATTATACAACCTTTGGGCGAAAACAGCCGCTCCGGTGCGGCGCCGGCAGGGGGGACCGCGCTGCGCCACCGCGTGCGGCCCCGACGCCGTCGCGCCGGGGCGGCCTCAGATGGCCGTCGGCGGCCGCAGCAGACCGATGCCGGCGGGATCGAAGGCCGCGCTCTTGATAATGGCATGAACGTCGCGCCCCGGCACCAGCCCGAGTTCGCGGATGGCAGCGGCGGTGACGCGCGCCACGAGGCGCGCGCCGTTGCAATCGATCTCCACCGCCGTCTCGGCTCCCGCCGGGGCGAGCCCGCAGATCCGGCCCGCCAGCACGTTGCGGGCGCTGAGCCCGCGAGGGCGCTCTGTGGCGACGAGCACGTCGCGGGCGGGAATCCGGACGCGCAGCCGCGTTCCGGGCGGGCGCGACAGCCCCGGCACCAGCAGGCGCCCGGCGGCGCCCGTCAGACGCGTGAGCCCGGTGGCGTCATCGATGGCCTCGACGACCATGTCGAGCAGCGCGCCGGCTTCGGCCTCGTGGATCGGGACGAGATCGGCCCGGCGCAGGATCGTTTCCGCGGGGCCGGCGGCGGCCACGCGCCCGGATTCCAGCACGATCACCGTGGTGGCGAGCCGTGCCACCTCGGACACCGCGTGGCTGACATAGATGATCGGGATGCCGGCTTCGTCGCGCAGGCGCTCGATGTAGGGGAGGATCTCGGCCTTGCGGGCCTCGTCCAGGGCCGCGAGGGGCTCGTCCATCAGCAGGAGGCGCGGTCTGGCCAGGAGGGCCCGGCCGATCGCCACCCGCTGGCGCTCACCCCCCGAGAGCCCGGCAGGCCGCCGGTCGAGGAGATGGTCGATCCCGAGCATGCCCGTCACCGCCGCGAAGGCCACCGGGTCGGCACGGTGCCGGGCGAAGACGCGGCCGTAGCCGAGGTTGGTCCGGACGCTGAGATGCGGGAACAGCCGCGCATCCTGGAACACCACGCCGACCTGTCGCCGATGCGGCGGAAGGATCAGTCCCGCCGCGGTATCGACCCATGGGGCCCCCCCGACCGTGATCCGGCCCCGATCCGGGCGGGCGAGGCCGGCGATCAGGTCGATCAACGTGGTCTTCCCCGAGCCCGAGCGCCCGAACAGGGCGGTGAGCCCCGGCCCGGCCTCGAAGGCGGCCTCGAGCGTGAAGGCGCCGCGCCGGATCTGAACGTCGACCTGGATGCTCACGCGGCGGGACTCGGGTAACAGGGGCCGCGGCGCGTTCCGGCGCCGGCCGGGACTCGCCCGCGATGATTACGGTCCATCACCTCGAGAACAGCCGGTCGCAGCGCGTGCTCTGGCTGCTGGAGGAACTCGGCCTGCCCTATCGCGTGACGCGCTATGCCCGCGATCCCCGGACCCTGCGCGCGCCCCCCGAGCTCGTGGCCGTGCACCCGCTCGGCAAGGCGCCGGTGATCACCGACGGCGAGACGGTGGTCGCCGAGACCGGCGCCATCGTCGCCTATCTCACGGAGCTGGCCGGCGCGAGGCTCGTGCCCGAACCAGGGACGGAGGCGCGGCGGCGCTACGTCTACTGGTCGCATTACGCCGAAGGGTCGGCGATGCCGCCGCTGCTGCTGAAGCTGGTCTTCGGTCGGCTGGCGCCGAGCAGCCCTTGGCTGCTGCGGCCCGTCGTGCGCCGGATCGCCGACACGGTGCTGCGGGGCTTCGTCGATCCGGATCTGCGCCGGCATGCAGCCTTCTGGGAGGCGGAGCTCGCGGACCGGCCGTATTTCTGCGGCACCGATTTCTCCGCGGCCGACATCCTGATGAGCTTCCCGCTGGAGGCTTTCGCGGTGCGCGGCACGGGAACGGGCCCGCAGGTCACGGATTGGCTCGCACGCATCCATGCCCGCCCGGCCTATCAGAGGGCGCTGCAGCAGGGCGGCCCCTACGCCTATGCCTGAGCGGGTCTCCCCCTTAGAGGCGGCAGCCATTCAGCCCGCCCCCAGCCGTCGACCGGCCCGCGTGGCGAGGACTTCCGAGATCAGAAGGGCCGAGACCGACAGCGCGATCGAGATCAGGGTGAGGCGCAGGGCAGGCCCCTCCCCGCCGGGCACCTGCGTCAGCGTGTAGATCGCCGACGGCAGCGTCTGGGTCTCGCCGGGGATGTTCGACACGAACGTGATGGTCGCGCCGAACTCGCCCATCGCCTTGGCGAAGGCCAGCACGGCCCCCGCGAGGCAGCCGGGCAGGCTGAGCGGCAGCGTGATGGTCAGGAACACCGCGAAGGGATTCGCCCCCAGCGTCCCGGCCGCCTGCTCCAGCCGCCGGTCGACCGCCTCGATCGACAGCCGCATCGCCCGCACCATGAGCGGGAACCCCATCACCGCGCAGGCGAGCGCCGCTCCGGTCCAGCGGAAGGAGAGCACCACGCCGATCTCGGCGAGGGGGGCGCCGAGCAGACCGCGCCGGCCGAAGGCCAGCAGCAGCAGGTAGCCGGTGACCACCGGGGGGAGGATCAGCGGCAGGTGGACCAGCCCGTCGAGCAGGGCGCGGCCGGGAAAGCGGCGCCGCGCCAGCAGCCACGCCACGGCGAGGCCGGGCACGAGGCTCGCAAGCGTCGCCACCGTCGCCACCCGAAGGCTCAGGCCGACGGCGGTCCACTCCTCCGGGGTCAGACCGAACACGGGGCCGGCGCGCCGCTACTGGCTGGCGCCGGGCTGCGCAACCACCGTGAAGCCCTGGCGCTCGAAGAAGCCCCGGGCCTCCGGGCCGCGCAGGTAGCCGAGCAGGGCTCCGGCATCCGGGTTGCGCGAAACCTTGGTCACGGCCGCCGGATAGATGATCGGCGGGTGGCTGTCGGCCGGGAAGGTCGCCAGCACGTGGACGCTCGGGTCCGCGGCGGCGTCGGTGGCATAGACGATGCCGAGGGGCGCCTCGCCCCGCGCGACGAGCAGCAGGGCGGCGCGCACGTTCTCCGCCTGCGCCACCTGCCCCTTCACGGCGTCCCAGGCGCCGAGCTTCTCCAGGGCCGCCTTCCCGTACTTGCCGGCCGGGACGGCGTCGATCGTCGCCATGGCCAGCCGGCCGCCGCCGAGAATCCGCGTCAGCGTGGTGCCGAGGTCCGGCGCCAGGGCGATCTGCGGGTCCGCGGCGCCGTTCTTCGGACCCGGCGCGATCAGCACCAGGGCATTGCGCAGGAAATCGATCCGCGAGCCGGTCTTCAGGAGCCCGGCCCGGTCCACGTAGTCCATCCAGGCGAGGTCGGCCGAGATGAACAGGTCCGCCGGCGCCCCCGCCTCGATCTGCTTGGCGAGGGCGTTCGAGCCCGCATAGGAGACCCGCGCGGTCTTGCCCGTCGCCCTGGTCCAGGCGGCTGAAGCGTCGTCGAGGGCGTTCTTGAGGCTGGCGGCCGCGAACACCACGACGGGCTCCTCCGCCCGCGCCGCGCGATCCCCGGGGGCGAGCGCCAGCGTTGCGAGGGCCAGCGTGGCCAGGATCCGTCGGGTCAGGCGCATGGATGGGGTCTCCCCGGTCGCGACCCGCTATATCCGGCGGGGAACGACGGGGATCATAGGGACGCCGCGACCGCCGGCCAAGGCCGGCGGTCGCGCCGGGAAGGACGCCCTCGTCGGATCACCCCAGATTGGCGTCGCGGCGGTCCTTGGGCTCGGCCTCGGCGCGGTGCAGGCGGCTCAGCAGAACCAGGAGGTGGCCCGGGAGGGGCCCGTCCGGTGCGGGGCCCCCGAAGATCCGCTCACGCGGTCGGGACTGCACGGCCGTGCCGGTGACGACCACGGGCCCACGCGGGCCGGAACGCCGGGACTTGGTCACGCTGTACGCACCCTGCTCAATCGTGATTCACGTAAAAAGCCGGCAAAAACGCCGCCCGAAGCGGCTGGTTCCACGGCCCCGGTGGATCATGTGATTAACGCGCGACCATCGTGCCGCATCCCTGGGCAGTCGCGCGCACGAATCGAAAGGCGGGGCTCACCAGGTCCGGATGTCGCGGCCTTCCACCGGCTGACTCTCCGGCGCGCCGCTCATGCCGTCCGCAACCAGCAGCGCCCACAGCGTGGCCGCGGCCGTGGTCACAACCGCGAAGGCGACGCTGATAAGGAGAGGCGATGTCATGGCAGCACGATCGTCTGTCAAAACCGGCGCGCCGCTCCACGAAGTGCGGCGCGCCTGAGTCGAGGGTCTGGCCTTGGGGAAGCCGAGATTGTTTAAGCACGCGCGATGCCCCTGGACACTGATTTAGATCGCTGAGATCACAAGTATTGACCCTTGTGTCTGTCCGGCAACAAAGGGCGGGACCGCGCGTCGGCCGCGCGTCGGCCGCGTCTCCCGGGCCTCCCTGCGCCGGCGGGGACCGTATTTTTTCGCGCCAGCCCCTGGGCTGCGGCGCGCCCCGGCGTTACAGCCCGGCATCATGCTCGAAGGCCTGCCGCCCCACCGCCCGTCTCACGTCCTGCGCCTGCTGACCGATGAACGGTCGGCCCGGGCGATGACCGACCTCCTGGGTGAGATGTTCGATCCCATGGACACGGCCGTCGCCGCCTTCGAGGACGAGGACGGCCGCACGTGGCGCCTCGAAGCCTATTTCGCCGACACGCCCGACGAGGATTACGTCCGGGACCTGATCCGGCCCGTCATCGGCGATGCGGCGGATGCGGCCGAGTTTCGCACCATCGAGCAGCAGGATTGGGTTCGCGCGTCGCTCGAGGGGCTGAAGCCGGTCCGGGCGGGACGCTTCCTCGTCCACGGCTCGCATGACCGCGACGCCGTGCGGGGCAACGATCTGCCCATCGAGATCGAGGCGGCCCTCGCCTTCGGTACCGGCCACCATGGGACCACCCTGGGCTGTCTGCGCGCGCTGGTCTCGGAGCTGAAGCGCCGGCGCCCGGCCCATGTCCTCGATGTCGGTACGGGAACCGGGATCCTCGCCTTCGCGGCCGCCAAGGCCCTGCGGCAACCCGTCGTGGCCGGCGACCTCGACGCGGAGGCCGTGCGCACGGCCCGCGAGAACGCCCGGGCCAACGGGCTCGGGCCCTATCTCAAGCTCTACGAGGGGCCGGGGGTGCGCCACCGCCTCGCCGACCGGCCGCGCCATTTCGATCTCGTCTTCGCCAACATTCTGGCCCGGCCCCTGCGGCTCCTCGCGCCGACGCTGACGCGCGTGGTCGCCTCCGAGGGCGTTCTGGTCCTGTCCGGCCTGATCGCGCGCGACGTGCCCGGCGTCCTCTCGGCCTACCGCCTCCAGGGCTTCTCCCTCGTCCGCCGTGGCATGATCGAGGGCTGGGTCGCCCTGGTCCTGATGCGCGGCGGCGCCGCCCGCCGCCCACGGCCCTGAGGCGCCCCGAACCGGCGGCGCGCCGGCGCGTTGATTGGCCATGAGCCAGACGTCGCTCCATGATCCGCCCGCGGACCCCATCGCCGAGGGCGCCCGCGCCCGAGCCCAGGGCCGTCCCAAGGACGCCTGCCCCTATCCGGCGAATTCGCCCGCACGCCTTGCGTGGTTCGAAGGTTATGACGGCGCGCCCATCGAGCGCATGCCGGATCTGCCGGTCACGAAGCGCTGATCAGCGCGCGGTGCGGAGCCGGCCCGACGGCGTCGAACCATCCGACGTGGGGGCGGTTTCGGCTGCTGTTTCCGCCCCGTCTGCCCGCGACACGGGAGCGCCGAGCGCCGCCATCAGCACGCGCAGACCGTCCACCCATTCCTCGAGTTCGGCGAGCGAATCGAATCCGTCCCGGCGAACCACCGTGTCGGGTTCGATCGTCACGATGGCGTCGAAGCGGCCATCGGGTCTGTCGCTGATCCGGTAGTAGACGCGGCGTGGCATGTCTGAGGAATAGGCCAAATCCGGCGGCGTGATAAGATTGTTAGCGATCTTTTAGGCACCGCACCCGGGCGCCTCCTCTGAGGACGGGGTGTTGCGGCGTGGGAGCGGCGGGCGCTAGGCTCGCCTCATGACTGAGCCCCGTCCGCCCCAGCCGCGTCAGCGCTTCCAGAGTTTCGACGACCCGAGCCACCGGAAGGGCGCCGAGCGGATCGAGGCCTTGCGGGCCGCTCTCCGCGAGCACGGGATCGACGGTTTCGTCGTGCCCCGGGCGGACGAGCACCAGTCCGAATACGTTCCGGCCGACGCCGAACGGCTGGCTTGGCTCACCGGCTTCACCGGCTCTGCGGGGACGGCCGTGATCCTGATGGAATCCGCGGCGCTGGTCGTCGACGGCCGCTACACCCTGCAGGCGCCCGAACAGGTCGATACCGGCATCCTCACGGTGGTGCCGCTGGCCGAGTCGACGCCGGAAGCCTGGATCGGCGTCAACCTCAAGAGGGATCAGGTTCTGGGCTACGATCCCTGGCTGCATACACCCGACGGTCTCGCACGCCTGGAGCGGGCCGCCACCCGGGCCGGCGGCACCGTGCGGGCCGTGCCGAACCTCGTCGACGCCGTCTGGGCGGGCCGCCCGAGGCCCCCCGCCGGGCCGGTGGTGCTCCATCCGGATGCCCTGTGCGGCGAGGCCTGCACCGACAAAATCGCCCGGATCCGGGCGGCCCTCGCCGAGGGCGGCTGCGATGCGCTGATTATCTCGGATCCGCACAATCTCGCCTGGTGCTTCAACCTGCGCGGCTCCGATGTCGGTCACACGCCCCTGGCCCTCGGCTACGCCATCCTGCCGCGCGAGGGGTTGGCGCGGCTGTTCCTGGTCTCGCCCGAGGTCGATCCGGCACTGCGCGCGGTGCTGGCCCCGATCGCCGAGATCCTGCCCCGGGCGGAACTGGACGACGGGCTGGGATCCCTCGCCGGCGTGCGTGTCCGCCTCGACGCGGCGACCGGCGCCGTCGCCCTGAAGGAAAAGATCGAGGCTGCCGGCGGCACTGCCGATGTCGGCAAGGATCCGATCACCGGCATGAAGGCGGTCAAGAACGCCGCCGAGATCGCCGGTGCGCGTGCCGCCCATGTCCGCGACGGGGCGAGTGTCGTGCGGTTTCTTGCCTGGCTCGACGGTGCGGCCGTGGCCGGAGGCCTCACCGAGATCGCCGCCGTCGAGGCCCTTGAGGATTTCCGCGCGGCGGGCGGCGATCTGCGCGAGGTCTCGTTCCCGACGATCTCGGGATCCGGGCCGAACGGCGCGATCGTCCATTACCGGGTGAGCCGCGCCACCGACCGGACGGTCCGGACCGGCGAGTTGTTCCTGATCGATTCCGGTGCGCAGTATCCGGACGGCACCACCGACATCACCCGCACGGTCGCGGTGGGCACGCCGAGCGCCGAGATGCGCGACCGTTACACCCGGGTGCTGAAGGGCCACGTCGCGATTGCCCGGGCGGTGTTTCCTGTCGGCACGACCGGCGCCCAGATCGACGCCTTCGCCCGGGCGCCGCTCTGGCAGGCGGGGCTCGACTTCGATCACGGCACCGGCCACGGCGTTGGCGCCTTCCTGTCGGTGCACGAGGGACCGCAGCGGATCGCCAAGACCGGCACGGTGGCGCTGGAGCCCGGCATGATCCTGTCGAACGAGCCGGGCTATTACGCCCGCGGCGCCTACGGAATCCGGATCGAGAACCTCGTGCTGGTCGAGCCCCGCACGATCGCGGGCGGCGAGCGCCCGATGTTGGGCTTCGAGACCCTGACGCTCGCCCCCTATGATCGGCGGCTGATCCAGCCGGACCTGCTCGAACCGGAAGAGCGCGCCTGGATCGATGCCTATCACGCCCGGGTGCGCGAGACCCTGGCGCCCCGGGTCGATGCCGGGACGCGCGACTGGCTGGAGCGTGCGACCGTGCCGCTCGCGGACTGAGCGATCGGCGTGGGATCCCGGGCACGGCCCGTGGTAAGACCCACCGCCATCGAAACGACCGCGCTGGCCCGGATATACCGTGCGTGAAACCGCGCCGGCCCTGCGCGCGAAGGGACAGCATGATCCGCCGCCTCGCCATTCTGATCCTGGCCTTCGCCGCGAGCCTCTCGGCCGCCGCAGCCCAAGGGGTCCCGCAGGGCTTCCGCACGCCGGCCGACCTCGTGCGGGCGAGCCTCGTGGCCGAGCCCGCCGCGGTCGCCGGCGCACAGCCGTTCACGCTGGCGGTGCGGATGCAGATCAAGCCCGGCTGGCACGTCTACTGGCGCAACCCGGGCGATTCCGGACTGCCTCCGGAGGTGACCTGGACCCTGCCGGCCGGCTTCAACGCCAGCGCGATCCGGTGGCCGGCGCCGGAGCGCATCCCGATCGCGACCCTCATGAATTACGGCTACGAGGGTGAAGTCACGCTCCTCGTGCCCGTGACGCCGCCGCCGAGCCTCGACCCGGCCAATCCCGTTCAGATTCAGGCGAAGCTGACCTATCTCGTCTGCGAGACCGAGTGCGTCCCCGGTTCGGCCGATCTCGCCCTCACCCTGCCGGTGGGCAAGGCCGAGCCGGACCCGGCCAACGCCGCGCTGTTCGCGCGCGCCCGGGCTGCCCTGCCCGCGCCGGCGCTCTGGCCCCTGCGCCTGTCGAGCCAGGGCGACACGCTGCAGCTCGATTTCGCCGCGACCGGCCTGAAACCCGAATCCATCCGGAACGCCGCCTATTTCCCCTATGCCGAGACGGCGATCGACAACGCCGCCGCGCAGGTGATGACCGTCGACGAGACCGGTCTGCATCTGACCATCGCGCGCAGCAGCCCGACCGATCCTTTGCCCGCCGCCCTGCCCGGCGTCCTGACGATCGACGAGGTCGGTACGGACGGCACCCGCCGCCTCGCCTTCGCGTATGGTGACGAGCCGGTGCTTCCTGCCGTCGCGGCCGCGTCGAGCGCGCCGAATCCGGC
Organism: Methylobacterium sp. B1; assembly: GCF_000333255.1. Lineage (NCBI taxonomy): Bacteria > Pseudomonadati > Pseudomonadota > Alphaproteobacteria > Hyphomicrobiales > Methylobacteriaceae > Methylobacterium > Methylobacterium sp. B1. The sequence goes on from NZ_BACT01000022.1 coordinate 10,696, forward strand.
CGGAGCCCCGCCCGCCGCCGCCGAGTTCGACGCGCTGACCCTCGCGACCGCCGCGGCCTTCGCCTTTTTGGGCGGCCTGATCCTAAACCTGATGCCCTGCGTCTTCCCGGTGCTGTCCATCAAGGTGCTGAGCCTCGTGCGGCATGCCGGCGAGGGCCCGGCGCGGCTGCGGCTGCACGGCCTCGCCTACACGGCCGGCGTGCTGGCGAGCTTCCTCGGCCTCGCATCCCTGCTGATCGCCCTGAAGGGCGGTGGGGCCGCGATCGGCTGGGGCTTCCAGCTGCAATCGCCCGCCATGGTCGCAGCCCTCGCCTATCTGCTGTTCGCTATGGGCCTGAGCCTGTCCGGAGTGGTCCATGTCGGCGGCCGGCTCGCCGGCCTCGGAGACGGCCTGACCCGGCGTGCCGGCCTGAGCGGCTCGTTCTTCACGGGTGTGCTGGCGACCCTGGTGGCGACCCCCTGCACGGCGCCGTTCATGGGCTCGGCGGTGGGCTTCGCGCTGACGCAGAGTGCCGGTGTCGCGCTCGCCGTCTTCGCGAGCCTCGGCCTCGGCCTCGCCCTGCCCTTCCTGGTGCTGACCCTCTGGCCGCCGGCCCTGCGGGCGCTGCCGCGGCCGGGCGCCTGGATGGAGACCCTCAAACAGGTCCTGGCCTTCCCGGTCTACGCCACCGTGGCCTGGCTGATCTGGGTTCTGGCGCAGCAGGTCGATCCGCGTGGGCTGCTGGCGGCGCTGATCGGCCTCGTCCTGGTGGGCTTCGCCGCCTGGGCCTGGGAACACGGCCGCGCCGCCGCGCCCGGGGCGGGCCGGGTCGCGCGGTTCGCTGCGGCCCTCGCGCTAATCGCCGTGTCGGCCCTCGCCGTGACCCTTCCGCGGGACCGCACCGCGCCGTCGGCGCAGGCCGCCGCCGACGGGGTCGAGCCCTTCACTCAAGCGCGTCTCGACGCCCTGGTGGACGCGCACCGCCCCGTCTTCGTGGACATGACCGCCGCGTGGTGCATCACCTGCGCGGTGAACGAGGCGACCTCGCTCAACACCAAGGCCGTGCGGGCCGCGATGGCCGAGCGCGGCGTGACCTACATGAAGGGCGACTGGACCAACCAGAATCCCGAGATCACCCGTCTGCTGGAGAAGCACGGGCGCAGCGGCGTGCCGCTCTACCTCCTCTATACCGGAACCGGAGCGCCTCAGGTGCTTCCGCAGATCCTCACCGAGGGGACGGTTCTGGCGGCGCTCGACGCCGTGCCGGTCGCGTCCGGCCGGAGCGCGGCGCTGACCCGCTGAATCTGCGCGAGGCCCGGGGGGCCGCCGGGCCTCGCAGCATCCGCCGGCCTCGAACGTCCCTGGCTCCCTTCGCTGCACGCGGGCGGGCGGCGCGGCCGACCGGCCTCCGGCCCGGAACCCTTTGTCCCGGAACGCTTCGCGCCCCTCTCAAGCGTCGAGCGAGAACGTCTCGTCGAAGGCGTAGCCCGAGCCGCGGACCGTACGGATCGGGTCGGCTTGGCGCGGGCCGTTCAGTGCCTTGCGCAGCCGCCCGACATGGACGTCGACCGTGCGCTCGTCGATGTAGACGTCGTGTCCCCAGACCCCGTCGAGGAGCTGCTCGCGGGAGAAGACACGGCCCGGCGCCAGCATCAGGAATTCCAGCAGACGGAACTCTGTGGGGCCGAGATGCAGCTCCTCGCCGCCGCGGCGGACGCGATGGCCGGTGCGGTCGAGTTCGAGGTCGCCCGCCGCCAGCCGGTCCGAGACATGGGCGGGCTTGGCCCGGCGGAGCAGCGCGCGGATCCGGGCAAGCAGTTCCGGGACGGAGAACGGCTTGACGATGTAGTCGTCGGCGCCCGTCCCGAGACCGCGGATCCGGTCGCCCTCCTCGCCCCGGGCAGTGAGCATGATCACGGGCAGCCGCTCGGTCTCCCGGCGCGCCCGGATCCGCCGGCACAGCTCGATGCCCGACAGGCCGGGCAGCATCCAGTCGAGCAGGACGAGATCGGGGATCCGCTCCGCCAGGAGCAGCTCCGCGTCGTCGCCCCGAGCCGCGGAATCCACCAGAAAGCCCTCGGCTTCCAGATTGTAGCGCAGCAGCGTGGTCAGCGCCTCCTCGTCCTCGACGATCAGGACTTGCATGCTCACGTTCGAAGATCCGTTCACGAAGCGGCGCCATACGGCCTGCAGGCGCGCCGACTCTCCTTGGAGTTGGCGGGCAGGCAGAGGGTGCAGGAGGCGCCGCTCAGCCTCAACCCGCACGCTCCGATTCTCCGGCGGCGCCCCACAGGAGCGCGCGCAGGCCGACGCCTGGACCGGGGGCGGCCCGCTTACGGAGCCGGCACCCCGTCCACGGTCGCATAGTTCGACGCATCGTTCTTCGGCCGGTCGCCCGCCAGGGCCTCGCCCGTGGCGAGATAATGGATCGTCTCGGCGATGTTGGTTGTGTGGTCGCCGATCCGCTCGACGTTCTTGGCGCAGAACAGAAGATGCGTGCAGAACGAGATGTTGCGCGGATCCTCCATCATGTAGGTCAGGAGCTCGCGGAACAGCGAATTGTACAGGGCGTCGATCTCGCCGTCCCGCTCCCAGACATCGTGGGCTGCCTGGACGTCGCGGCTCGCATAGGCGTCGAGAACGTCCTTGAGCTGGCCCTCCGCGAGGTCGCTCATGTGGCGCACGCCGAGAACGATCTTCTGGGCCGGCGCCTGATCGGAGATCGCCACCACCCGCTTGGCGACGTTCTTGGCGAGGTCGCCGATCCGCTCGAGGTCGCCGGAGACGCGGATCGCCGAGATCGTCTCACGCAGATCGATCGCCAGGGGCTGACGCCGGGCGATCAACAGCACGGCGCGCTCCTCGATGTCCCGCTGCAGGGCGTCGAGGCGCTTGTCGGCGACGATCACCGCCTGGGCGAGCGTGTCGTCCCGGCGCACGAGGGCGTCCGTCGCCTCCGCGGTCATCTTCTCGGCCACGCCGCCCATCTCCGAGATCGAGCGACGCAGGTTCTCCAGGTCGGTGTCGTAGGAGGTGACGATATGGCCGGGCATGGCGAATCCTTCGATGGGTCCCGGGGGCGGCGCTCCGGGGAGGCCCTCGGGGACCCGCCGGCCCTCCGCGGATGCGGCGACCGGACGGCCTTCCCCGAGACCGGAGCGTCCAGGCAGACTAGCCGAACCGGCCGGTGATGTAGTCCTGGGTGCGGCGTTCCGTCGGGTTCATGAACATCCGGTTGGTCGGACCGAACTCGATCAGCTGGCCCAGATACATGAAGGCGGTGAACTGCGAGATGCGCGCCGCCTGCTGCATGTTGTGGGTGACGATCACGATGGTGAACTCGTCGCGCAACTGCTCGATCAGCTCCTCGATGCGGCCGGTGGAGATCGGGTCGAGGGCCGAGGTCGGCTCGTCGAACAGGATCACCTCCGGGCGCTGCGCCACCGTGCGGGCGATGCACAGGCGCTGCTGCTGGCCGCCCGACAGGCCCGTGCCCTGCTGCTTGAGCTTGTCCTTCACCTCGTCCCAGAGGGCGGCCTTGCGCAGGGAGGCCTCGATCCGGCCGTCGAGTTCGGATTTCGGCAGCTTCTCGTAGAGGCGCAGGCCGAAGGCGACGTTGTCATAGATCGACATCGGGAACGGCGTCGGCTTCTGGAACACCATGCCGATGCGCGAGCGCAGCTCGTTCAGGTCGATGGAGGGGCTGAGGATGTTCTCGCCGTCCAGGAGGATCTCGCCCTCGGCCCGCTGCTCCGGATAGAGGCTGTAGATCCGGTTGAAGCAGCGCAGCAGGGTGGACTTGCCGCAGCCCGAGGGCCCGATCAGCGCCGTGACCTGCCGGTCGTGAAAGTTGAGGTTGACGTCCTTCAACCCGTGGAAGCTGCCGTAGTAGAAGTTCAGGCGCTTCACGGCGATCCGCACGGGACCGCCCTCGTCGGCGCGGTTGCGGTTCAGCTCGACCGTGGGGATCGCGGAGGCGGCGTTCATCGTCGTGTCCTCGAAGGGTCTCAGCGCGAGGTCTGCGGCTTGATCACAAGGCGGGCAATGATCGACAGCACCAGGATGGTGGCGGTGATCAGAAGCGCGCCGGCCCAGGCGAGGCCCTGCCAGTTCGGATAGGGCGAGAGGGCGAACTGGTAGATCATCACCGGCAGGTTCGCGACGCCACCCATCAGGTTGGCCGAGAACCAGGAATTGTTGTTGAGGGCGGTGAACAGCAATGGCGCCGTCTCGCCGGCGATGCGCGCCAGGGCCAGGATGATCCCGGTGACGATGCCAGCCGAGGCCGCCCGCCACGTGACGTTGATGATCACCGTCGAGGGCGGCGCCCCGAGCGCCGCGCCGGCCTCCCGCAGGGTTCCGGGGACGAGCCGCAGCATGTCCTCGGTGGTGCGGACGATCACCGGAACGGCGATGATCGCGAGCGCGACGCCGCCGGCCCAGCCCGAATAGGTGCCCATCGGCCGCACCATCAGGGTGTAGACGAACAGGCCGATCAGGATCGACGGCGCCGAGAGCAGGATGTCGTTGAGGAAGCGGATCAGGGCCGCGAGCTTCGAGCCGCGCCCGTACTCGGCCAGGAAGGTCCCGGCCATGACGCCGACCGGCGTCGCGATCACGATGCCGATCCCGGTCAGGACGAGGCTGCCCAGAATGGCGTTGGCGATGCCGCCGCCCTCGGATCCGGGGCCCGGCGTCGGGTTGGTGAACAGGGTCGGCGTGAAGCCGCGCACGCCCTGGACGATCAGCATCACCAGGATCGAGCCCAGGACCAGGGCACCCACCAGCGTCGCCCCGGTGCAGGCAACCCGCAGCGTGCGGTCGGCGATGCGCCGGCCCTGACGGACCCGGCCGGAGCGGCGCCGGGGCGCCGCGGTCATCGTGGGGGAGGCGTCCATCGCGCGTGCTCCTCAGGCGGCCTGGACGCGGCGCGTCAGCAGCCGGGCGATGATGAGAACCACGAAGGTGATCACGAACAGGATGCAGCCCAGAGCCATCAGGGCGTTGAGCTGGAGGCCGTCGGCTTCGTTGAACTCGTTGGCGATGCGCGACGCGATGGTCGAGCTCGGATCGAAGATCGAGGCCGAGAGGCGGTTGGCGTTGCCGACCACGAAGGTCACCGCCATCGTCTCGCCCAGCGCCCGGCCGAGGCCGAGCATGATCGCCCCGATGATCGAGACCGAGGCCTGCGGCACCAGCACGTGGCGCACCACCTCCCAGGTGGTGCAGCCGATGCCGTAGGCGCTCTCGCGCAGCACGGTCGGGATCTGGTCGAGCATGTCGCGGGCGATCGAGGCGATGAACGGCACGATCATGATCGCCAGGATGATCCCGGCGGTGAAGACGCCGACGCCCGAGGGCACCCGGGCGTAGAACAGCGTGCCGACGATCGGCATGCCCTCGACGAGGTTCGAGACCGGGATCTGGATGTAGCGCGCGAAGAGCGGCGCGAACACGAACAGGCCCCACATGCCGTAGATGATGCTGGGCACGGCGGCGAGCAGCTCGATCGTCATGGCGACCGGCTTGCGGGCCCAGCCCGGGCAGAGCTGGGTGAGGTAGACCGCGATCCCGAGGGAGACGGGGACGCCGATCAGGAGCGCCAGGAAGGCGGAGGCGACGGTCCCGATCACCGCCACCAGGGCGCCGTACTGCTCGGTCCCGACGTTCCAGGCGCTGGAGGTCAGGAACCCGAAGCCGAATTCGCGGAAGGCGGGCCAACCGCCGTAGAGGATCGAGCCCAGGATGCCGGCGAGGACGAGCAGCACCAGCAGCGCTGCGGCATACGAGGAGGTCCGGAACAGGGTGTCGAGGCTCCGGCTCGGCGCCTTCCGCGCCGTCGCGGAACGGGTTCGGCCGAGGGCGATCGATTCTGTCAAAGCGGGCATCCGCTGTTCTCTGCGAAGAGGGCGTGGTAGCGCGGGGCGTTCCGAGAAGCGAGGGAGGAGGTTCCCACCTCCTCCCGGCCACGCTCACATGTTGAAGACGGGCTTACCGTCCTTGCCCTTCACGTCCTTCCACTCCTGGTGGATCAGCTCGACGACGTTGTCCGGCAGCGGGACATAGTCGAGGTCGACGGCAAGCTTGTCGCCGTTCTTGTAGGCCCAGTTGAAGAACTTGAGCACATCGGCTGACTTGGCCGGATCGACGGCATCCTTGTGGACCAGGATGAAGGTCGCTGCCGTGATCGGCCACGCCGCCTCGCCCGGCTGGTTGGTCAGGGAGATGCCGAAGCCCGGGGTCGCCTTCCAGTCGGCGCTCGCCGCCGCGGCCTGGAACGCCTTGTCGTCGGGCTGCGGATACTTGCCGGCCTTGTTCTGCAGCAGGGCGTAGGAAAGCTTGTTCTGCTTGGCGTAGGCCGACTCGACGTAGCCGATCGCGTTCGGGACCTGCTTCACCGTGGCGGTCACGCCCTCGTTGCCCTTGCCACCCTGCCCCACCGGCCAGGAGATCGTCGTGGCGGCGCCGTATTCCTTCTTCCAGGGCTCGGAGACCTGGGACAGGTAGGTGGTGAAGATGTTGGTCGTGCCCGACGCGTCGGAGCGGTAGACCGGGGTGATGTTGGAGTCGGGGAGCTTCAGCCCGTCATTGAGTTTCGCGATCCGCGGATCGCTCCACTTGGCGATCTTGCCGGCATAGATGTCGGCCAGCACGTCGCCGGTGAGCTTGAGCTTGCCCGGCTCGATCCCGGGGATGTTCACCACCGGCACGACGCCGCCCATCACGGTCGGGAACTGGACGAGACCGTCCTTGGCGAGCTGCTCGGGCTTGAGGGGCGCGTCGGTGGCGCCGAAATCGACCGTCTTCGCCTGGATCTGCTTGATGCCGCCCCCGGAGCCGATCGACTGGTAGTTGAGGCCCGAGCCGGTCTCCTTGCGATAGGCCTCGGCCCACTTGGAGTAGACCGGGAAGGGGAACGTAGCCCCGGCGCCGGTGATATCGGCGGCGAGCGCCGCGGACGCCAGCTGAACCGTCGCGAGGCCGACGGCGAGCGCGTAAGCGAAGGGTCTCAAGGGATTCTCCGTTGCCGTCGGGCAAGAGCCTGCGCTGCCCTGCCGGCAAGCCCATGCCCGCGGCAGAGCTCTGCGGCCGATCTTCCGAAGAGACCCAGCGCCGGCCGCCCGATGGAGGGGCGCATACGACAGGCAGATGACACCGGGATGACATCGCGCCGCGGGCCCGACGGCACGGTTCGTGGTTCTCGCGCGTTCATAACCCGCATGGGCAGCGGCAATGCCGGGGCAATGCCAGCTGCAGCGGTAGTGGCAGCGGCAGCGGCAGCGGCAGTTACAGCGGGAGGACGTCGGATCGTGGGCGGCGAGGAGGTCGATACGGGGGCGGATGCCGACCCGGTCTGGTCGGCCCTGCATGCGGAGCGGGAAGCCGTGGAGCGTGCCCTCACGCTGGCGCAGGCGCGCCAGAAATTCTCCACCGATCCGGAGCTGGCGGCCGCAGCGCGGCGCGAGGAGGCCGAGCTGCTGGTCAACCTCGACCGGGTGCTGACGTTGATTCGTGCCGCCGAGTATCGTCGACGGCCGGGGGCGCGCCGCTGGTAGCGGCGCGGGGCCGGATCAGATCGCCCGGCGCAGCTCCCGCTCCTTCTGGCGCAGTCGCAGAAGCAGCTCGACGTGCGTGTCGGTGATCGGCTGCGTGTCGACGCTGCCTTCGTAGACCGTGCGAAGGTTGAGGCCGAGCTGGCGCGTGTCGAGCGCCCGCTTCAGCGACTGTCCCGCAGGCAGATGCCCATCGGACTCGACGATAGCCGGCTTCATGGCTCCCTCCCGCCCATCGACCGCCCATGCCTTCCGCGGTACCGGGATGACGGCACTTTCAAGTCGAATAGTTAACGCATCGTTAAGCTCAACCAACGGTTAAGGCTGTCGCCGGGCTACGCCTCGGCGCCCTGAAGCAGGCGCGCGGCTGCCGCCCGGGCTTCGTCGGTGACGGTGGCGCCCGCCAGCATCCGGGCGATCTCCTCCCGGCGCTCGGCGACCGGCAGGCTCGACACGCGGGTGGCGACGCGGCCGGCCCCCTTCACGGGCGCCTTGGCGATCAGGAAATGCGTCTCGGCGCGCGCGGCAACCTGGGGGGCATGGGTCACCGCGACCACCTGCACGGTGGCCGCCAGTCGGGCGAGGCGCAGCCCGATGGCGTCCGCCACCGCGCCGCCGACCCCGGTATCGATCTCGTCGAAGATGAGGGTCGGAGCGGAGCCCTTGTCGGCCAGCACCACCTTGAGCGCCAGCATGAAGCGCGACAGCTCGCCACCCGAGGCGACCTTCATCATCGGACCGGGCTTGGTCCCCGGGTTTGTCTGGGCCCAGAACTCGACGCGGTCGGTGCCGGCGGCATCGCGGGAATCCGGATCCGTGACGATCTCGGTGATGAACCGGGCCCGCTCCAGCTTGAGGGGCGGCAGCTCGGCCTTCACGGCGGCGTCGAGCTGCTTGGCCGCCCGGCGGCGCCCGGCGCTGAGCTTCTCGGCAGCCTCGGCGTAGGCGGCCTCCGCCGTCGCGAGCCCCTCCTCGAGGCCGGACAGCGCCGCCTCGCCGGCATCGATGGCCGCGACGTCGTTGGCGTAGCGCTCCGCCAGGGCGGCGAGGTCGTCGGCGGGCACGTCGTACTTGCGCGACGCGGCGCGCAGGGCGAAGAGCCGCTCCTCCACGCGCTCCAGGTCGCGGGGATCGAACTCCGTCTCGGCCACCGCCGCATCGAGGACCGCCCGGGCTTCGTCGAGGGCGACCATCGCGGCGTCGAGGGCGTTCACGCACGGGTCGACGAGGGCCGGCAGCTGCGCGGCGCGGCGCTCCAGCTTGCGCAGGGCGGCCGAGAGATGCGGCACGCCGGAATGGGGTCCGCCGACCGCCTCCAGCGCCTCGTTGAGTTCGCGCGCCACCTTCTCGGATTGCTGCATGATGGTGCGGCGCTCGGCGAGCTGCGCCTCCTCCCCCGGAAGCGGCGCGAGTGCGGCGAGTTCCTCCACGGAATGGCGCAGGAAATCGGCCTCCTTGCGGGCCGTCTCGACCCGGGCGCGGTGCTCGGCGAGTTCGATCCGAGCCGTCCGGACGGCCCGAGCGGCGGTGCCGACCTTGGCGAGCTGGGGCTGAAGCCCGCCGAAGGCGTCCAGGATCGCGCGGTGCGAGGCGGGGTCGGCGAGCGCCCGGTCGTCGTGCTGCCCGTGGATCTCCACGAGGGCCGCGCCGATCGCCCGCAGGACCTGCACGCCCACCGGCTGGTCGTTGACGAAGGCGCGGGTCCGGCCGTCCGCCATCTGGGTCCGGCGCAGGATCAGATCGCCTTCGATGTCGATCTCGGCCTCCTCCGCGATCCGGCGCGCGGGATGGTCGACGGGCAGGTCGAAGACCGCCGTGACCACGCCCTGCGCCTCGCCGTGACGCACCAGGCGGCCGTCGCCACGACCGCCGAGGGCCAGGGCGAAGGCGTCGAGCAGGATCGATTTGCCCGCGCCCGTCTCTCCGGTCAGGACGCTGAGTCCGGATCGAAAATTCAGTTCGAGCCTGTCGATCAGGACGATGTCGCGAATCGCGAGCTGCGCCAGCATGCGGCGACGGGGATTCCTCAGGACGGGACCGCACACATAAGGCCGCTGCGGCGCGGATTCACCCCAAAAATGCGTCGCACCACGCAAGGGGGCGCCGCAACGGGAAAGGCCCGGAGCGGCGGCTCCGGGCCTCGATCTGTGCGCGGGACGGCCCGGTTGCGGGCTCCGATGCCTACTCGGCCGAGGCGGTCTTGCCGGTGACCGTGCGGTAGATCTTCGAGAGGAACGAGGATTTCTCCTCGCGGGGCTCGAGGCCGCCCTGAGCCAGGAGCGCGTGGGCGTCCTTGTACCAGGGGCTTTCCGGGAAGTTGTGTCCGAGCACCGCGGCGGCATTCTGCGCCTCCTGGGTGATGCCCAGCGCCCAGTAGGCCTCGGTCAGGCGCTCGAGCGCCTCCTCGGCGTGGCGGGTGGTCTGGTACTTGGCGACCACGTCGCGGAAGCGGTTGATCGCCGCCGGGAAATTCCGCTTCTCGAGGTAGAAGCGGCCGATCTCCATCTCCTTGCCGGCGAGCTGATCGCGGGTGATCTGGATCTTCGCCTTCGCGTCGGCAGCGTATTCCGATGTCGGATACTTCTGCACCAGTTCCTGGAGGGCGACGAGCGCCTTCTCGGACCGGTCCTGATCGCGGGTGACGTCCGGGATCTGCTTATAGTTCGACATCGCCATCAGGTACTGCGCGTAGGCGGCGTCCTTGCTGGCCGGATGCCGCTGCAGGTAACGCTTCGAGGCGCTGATGGCGTCGTCGTATTTCTGGCCTTCGTAGTTGGCGTAGGCCGTCATCAGCAGTGCCTTCCGAGACCACTCAGAATACTGATACTGCTTGTCCAGATTGTCGAATTTCTTGACCGCGCCCTCGTAGTCGCTGTCCTCGAGCTTGGCCAAGCCGTCGCTGTACAGCTTGTCGGCCGGGACGTCCGGGACGACTTCGGGTTTGTACTTCTCAGCGAAGATGCTGGTCGGGTCGAAGTCGCAGCCGCCGAGGCCCAGGCCGAGGATGGCCACGAGGGGCGCCGCGAAGGCCGCTCCCCGGCGATGACGAATGGTGACAGGCATCTGGCGCTCTTTCCCGGAACCGGCGCCGTCTCGCGCCGTCATGCCATCGCGTGGGTGGATCCGGCCCGCCCCGGGCCGTGCCCGCCGTTCACGGACCGTTAAACCGTGCCGTTCGATTCGGGCACGAAAGCGGCAAGGCTGCGGCAGCCAGGATCGGTTGCCGGCTGTGTCCCACCGGCCACAGGCGCTTTCTAGAGGTCGCCCGCGAAGGCGGCGATGCCGAGGCCGACGCCGAGTTCGGACAAAACGGTCTCGCGGCGCGAGCCCTGCGCCTCGACGATGGCGTAGTTCGCCCGGTCGGCGAAGAGGGCCGAGAGCACGCCGACATTCATCCGGTGGCCGCCGCAATAGGAGCGGTACGCGCCCTGGATCGGCAGCCCGGCCAGCGCCAGGTCGCCGATCGCGTCGAGGATCTTGTGGCGGACGAATTCGTCCTGGAAGCGCAGCCCCTCGGGGTTGACCACCGCGGTCTCGCCGACCGCCACGGTGTTCTCCAGCGAGGCGCCGAGGGCGAAGCCCGCCTTCCAGTAGCGCTCCACGTCCCGCATCATCCCGAAGGTGCGGGCGCCGGCGATCTCGCGGCGATAGGTGGCGGGCGAGAGGTCCATCGCCTTGCGGGAGCGGCCGATCACCGGGCTCTCGAAATCGATCTCGACATCGAGGCGGAAGCCGCGATCGATCGGACGCAGCTCCGCGAAGGACGTGCCGGTCTCGATGCGGACGTGGCGGAGGATCTTGAGCCAGCGCCGGGGGGTGTCGCAGGTGGCGATCCCCACTTGGTCGATCGCCTGGACGAAGGGGAGCGCGGATCCGTCGAGGATCGGCATCTCCGGGCCGTCGATCTCGATCAGGGCGTTGTCGACGCCCAGGCCGAACAGGGCGGACATCAGGTGCTCGACGGTGGCGACTGCGCCCGTCTCGACGTCACCCAGAACGGTGCAGAGTTCCGTGGCGGAGACGAGGGCGTGGTGTGCCTTGATCAGGCGGTCGTTGCCGTGAGTGGTGCCGGTGCGGAGGAAGGCGATGCCATGATTGGCCGGAGCGGGCCGGATCGTGATCTCGGCGGGATTGCCGGAGTGAACTCCGATGCCCGAGAGAGTCGCCGGCCCTTTGAGGGTCGTCTGTTTGTGCGTTCGCATTCCTTAGCCCCCGGGCGCGACCAGATCCCGACACCCCGACCGGGGGTGAAGAGAAAACCGACTGATCCGTCCGCTGCTTGATGCCCTAGCCCACGCGATCAGGTTGTGTCCCGATGCGTGTCGTCTCGATCACATGGTTTCTATAGCTGCACCGCACAGGGCAGCCAAATCACGGATTCTTACGGTCTGTTACAGACACGCTTACCGGCTCGTTGCCGCAAAACGCTGGTCCACCAAAGGCTTAAAGCTTGGTTAACGCATGGCTAACCGGCGGCCGTTCTGTGGCGCGGATGCACCACGGTCCCGGCCTCGCGAGACGCCGCATGCCCACGCGATGGGGCCTGTTTCAGGCTGTAACAACCACGAGTTGCTTTGTTGCAGCGCGAAGGGGCCGGCGGTTTCCCGCCGGCCCCCTGCCGTGTCCGAGATCTCGGCCTGTCAGTTCGCCTGACGGCGCAGGAAGGCGGGGATCTCGAGCTGATCGTCGTCTATCATCCGGGGCTGCGCGGAGACCCGGCCCTGCGCGTCGAGGTTGCCCTGGGCCGGGCGGTATTGCGGCACCGCGGGCGCGGCCGGGGCACGGGGGGCCGGCGGCACGTGGGACTGGGCCATGTGCGGTTGGGCCATGTGCGGCTGGGCCATGTGCGGCTGGGCCAAATGCGGCTGCGGGGCGGCGGGAGAGGCCGGCCGGGCCGCCGGGGCGCCCTCCATGTCCTCGCGGCGGCCGCCGAAGCCCACGGTGGCGAGCCGGCGCAGCAGCGAGGTCCGCTTGGATTCCGGAGCGGCCTCCTCGGCCGCGCGGTTCGCCATGATCTGGGTCTGGGCGATCGGCGGCAGCTCGTGGATCTGCGGCATGCGCGGAGCGCGGGCGAGCGGCGTGCCCGTCGGGGCGGCGGGACGCGGCGGCACGAACGGGCCGGCCTCGATGGCGGGGGCCGGCTCGGCCCGCTGCGGTGCGGGAGCCGGGACGAACGGTGCCGCGGCGCGCGCCTGGGCCGGGGCGAGCACGACGTCGTCGCGGGTCACCGGCGCGGCGCTCTCCATGCNGCTCTCGATCCGCGGCTCGGCCCGCATCTCCGTGCTTGGCTTGCCGCGCGGGGCCGG
>NZ_BACT01000021.1:0-166 GCF_000333255.1 Methylobacterium sp. B1
ATCCTGTATACCTCGGGCTCGACCGGTCAGCCGAAGGGCGTGGTGCACACCACGGGCGGCTACCTCGTCTACGCGTCGATGACGCATGAGTACGTCTTCGATTACCGCGAGGGCGACGTGTACTGGTGCACCGCCGATGTCGGCTGGGTCACCGGCCACAGCTACA
>NZ_BACT01000020.1:0-2371 GCF_000333255.1 Methylobacterium sp. B1
ATCCGCGCCTCGCCAGGCGCTCGGCCTGACGCCGCCGGAGGACGGTCCGGTGCCCGAAGGCGCCGACCTGCCGGATCCCGGCGGCGACGGCGGCGCCTCCGCGACGGTGTCGGCCCTGGAGCGGCTGCTCACCGAGGGCAACCCGCTGTTCAAGGACGGCCAGACCTGGGTCCCGCACCGCCCGGAGCGACCGAAGAAATCCGAGGGTGGCGTCCGGTTCACGCTGAAATCCGAGTTCAAGCCCGCCGGTGACCAGCCGAAAGCGATCGCCGAACTCGTCGGCGGCGTGCAGGGACTCGAGCGCGATCAGGTGCTGCTCGGCGTCACCGGCTCGGGCAAGACCTTCACGATGGCCAAGATCATCGAGGAGACCCAGCGCCCGGCCCTGATCCTGGCGCCCAACAAGACGCTGGCCGCGCAACTCTACGGGGAGTTCAAGGCGTTCTTCCCGGACAACGCCGTCGAGTACTTCGTCTCCTATTACGACTATTACCAGCCCGAGGCCTACGTCCCGCGCTCCGACACGTTCATCGAGAAGGAATCCTCGATCAACGAGCAGATCGACCGGATGCGCCACGCCGCCACCCGCGCCCTGCTGGAGCGGGACGACGTCATCATCGTCGCCTCGGTCTCGTGCATCTACGGCATCGGCTCGGTCGAGACCTACACGGCGATGTCGTTCACCGTGTCGCTCGGCGAGCGGATCGAGCAGCGCCAGCTCATCGCCGACCTCGTGGCCCTGCAGTACAAGCGGATCCAGTCGGATTTCGTCCGCGGCACCTTCCGGGTGCGCGGCGATTCCATCGAGCTGTGGCCCGCCCACTTGGAAGACCGCGGCTGGCGCATCGGCCTGTTCGGCGACGAGGTCGAGAGCATCGTCGAGTTCGATCCGCTCACCGGCAAGACGATCTCCGAACTGAAGTTCGTGAAGGTCTACGCCAACTCGCACTACGTGACGCCGCGCCCGACGCTGCAGCAGGCGATCAAGGGCATCAAGAACGAGCTGAACGGCCGGATCGAGGAATTGACCAAGATGGGCCGGCTCATCGAGGCGCAGCGCATCGACCAGCGCTGCACCTTCGACATCGAGATGATCGAGGCCACCGGCGCCTGCAACGGCATCGAGAACTATTCCCGCTACCTCACCGGCCGGAAGCCCGGCGAGCCGCCGCCGACCCTGTTCGAGTACCTGCCCGACAACGCCCTGGTCTTCACCGACGAGAGCCACGTCACGGTGCCGCAGATCGGCGGCATGTACCGGGGCGACTTCCGCCGGAAGGCGACGCTCGCCGAATACGGCTTCCGGCTGCCCTCCTGCCTCGACAACCGCCCCCTGCGCTTCGAGGAATGGGACGCGATGCGCCCGCAGACGGTCCACGTCTCGGCGACGCCCGGGAAGTGGGAGATGGAGCAGACCGGCGGTGTCTTCGCCGAGCAGGTGATCCGCCCGACGGGGCTCGTGGATCCGGTGATCGAGATCCGCCCGGCCCGCAGCCAGGTGGACGACCTGCTGGGCGAGGTCCGCGAAGTCGCGCAGGCCGGCTACCGGACGCTGGTGACGACGCTCACCAAGCGCATGGCCGAGGACCTCACCGAGTATCTCCACGAGAACAGCGTGCGGGTGCGCTACATGCACTCCGACATCGACACGCTGGAGCGCATCGAGATCATCCGCGACCTGCGGCTCGGTGCCTTCGACGTGCTGATCGGCATCAACCTCCTGCGCGAGGGCCTCGACATCCCGGAATGCGCCCTGGTGGCGATCCTCGACGCCGACAAGGAGGGCTTCCTCCGCTCGGAGACCTCTCTGATCCAGACCATCGGCCGCGCCGCCCGCAACGCCGACGCGCGCTGCATCCTGTACGCGGACAACATCACCGGCTCGATGGAGCGGGCGATGGCCGAGACCGAGCGGCGCCGCACCAAGCAGCTCGCCTACAACGAAGAGCACGGGATCACGCCGCAGAGCGTGAAGCGCGGCATCGCCGACATCCTCAGCAGCGTGTTCGAGCGCGACCACGTCCAGGTCGATACCGGGCTGGCCAAGGACGCGATCACGGTGGGCCACAACCTCAAGGCCGTGATGGCGGATCTGGAGAAGCGCATGCGCGCCGCCGCCGCCGATCTCGACTTCGAGGAGGCAGCCCGCCTGCGCGACGAGCTGAAGCGGCTCCAGGCCACCGAGCTTCTGGTCTCGGACGACCCGATGGCACGACAGAGCGACGTGGAGCGCGAGGCCGGGAAGTTCGGCCGGAAGGCGCCGCGCGGGGCAGGGGGCGCAGGCGGAGGCGGCAGCCGCATCGCCAAGCCCGACCTCGACAATATGGGCCCCGGCACGGACCGGGAGCTTCCGGTGGGCGGCCTCGCGCCG
>NZ_BACT01000019.1:0-8734 GCF_000333255.1 Methylobacterium sp. B1
GGCCGACCAGACCGCCAAGGCCACGGCGAGGATCTCGGCCCAGATCGCGCAGATCCAGGGCTCGACCGGCCAGGCCGTCCAGGCCATCGACGGCATCGCGGGCCGCATCCGCGAGATCAGCGGCATGGCGACGTCGATCGCCGCCGCGGTGGAGGAGCAGGGCGCGGCCACCCAGGAGATCGTCCGCAACGTCGCCGAGGCGGCGACCGGGACCGAATCCGTCACCGCCAATGTCAGCGGCGTCGCGGGCGCCGCCGAGGAGACCGGGGCGGCCGCCGCGCAGGTCCTGGCGTCGGCCTCCGAGATGGCCCGGCAGGCGGCCCATCTCGGCAGCGAGGTGGAGCACTTCCTGGCGACCGTCCGGGCGGCCTGACCGGATACCGGCCGGCCGGCGGCGTCACGGGCGCCACGCCTGACCCCGGTCAGCGGGACGTCGTCGAGCGGACCGCCGCCGGGGCGCTTCGCTCCGTTGGCGAAGACGCCCCCCCTCAAGGACGGACGTCGGAATCAGGCCTCCCCGGCCTCCGACCACGCCCGAAGGCGCTCCATCCAGGCGTCGGAAGCCAGCACCGTCAGCCCCGGCAGGAGCGAGAGCGGGGTGACCCGCTCGACCCGGTCGCGCTCGCCGAGGCGCAGGCCGCCGCGCTTCGCGTAGAGGCGCAGGATGTCGGCGAGCCGCCCCTCCTCGGGAGGCTCGTTGCGCGCCACGGTGCGGATCTTCTCGACGATCTCGTCGGTGGTGCAGTCGACGATCCCGTCAGTCCCGGCCCGGTGGTCGCGCAGGCCCTCCTCGTAGAGGAGCCGGAGCGCCAGGAGCACCAGCGTCTCGTCCTTGCGCAGGCGCTCCGAGACGATGTCGTGGCGGGGCGCGTCGGCGGCCGGGCTCAGCGAGACCATCTGGTCGCGATGCGAGACCGTGAGCGCGTAGCCGAGGCAGGCGAAGTAGTCGGTGAAGAACGGGGCGTAGTGCCGGGCGAGCTCGTAGGAGCGGCCGATCCCCTGGGTCTCGGCGTAGATCACCTGCCCCTTCAGAAGCACTTGGAGGGCACGGCTCAGCTCTTCGGCATCCGGCGCCCTTGCGCCGGGCGGCGGCGGCTCGTCGCCGTCGATGATCGCGCGGAAGCCCTCAAGCATAGGGGCGGCGCTCCAGAAGGAAATCCGGGCAGTCGAGCCAGCCATTGGCCACCCGCTCGGGCAGCCGGGTGACGGCGTAGCGCTCGCCGAGCTTGGCGTCGAACAGCACGTCGATCTCGCGCAGGCGCTGGAACACGATGAAGTCGTCGACGCCCGCGATCACGATCTGCGACCCGCGCAGCCGCACCGCCTTTCCGAGTCGGGCCTCCACGAAGGCGCTCATGCTTTCGGGCGTCACGGTGGTGCGGCGCCGGAACTCCGCCTTGGCGGCCGCGAAGGCGTCGACCACCGGATCGTCCTCGATGTCGGGCAGGGGCTCCATGTCGATCGCGGCCTTGCGGGCCCGCGGCGCCTGGAGATGCGCGTGCCCGATGGGCGGCCGCAGCAGCGAGACGTCGCCCGGCACGTCGGGGGCGATCTCCGACCCGCCGACGGCGCGCAGCATCGCGGCCACGCGCTCGACGCCGCTCGGATCCGGGCGGTCCATCACGTGCAGGGCGGAGGCGATCCGGCGCTCCAGACGCGCCACCACGGCGTCGACGGCATCGAGATGGTTGTCGAGCCCCTCGAACACCGCGAGAATCTGGGCGAGATCCGTCCGGACGGCCCGCTGCGCCGCGTCGAGATCGGCGCTCCGCCCCTCCCGGATGAGGCCCTCGGCCAGGGCCCGGACGGTGAGGGCGTCGCGCAGCGCCCGGCCGGCCTCGCGCACCACGCTGGCGCGGAAGCGGAACGGGTTGAAGCGGGTGTGGAGCGTCCGGTAGTCGCTGATCAGGTGGCGCTCGACGAAATCCTCGAAGAACAGCCGGAAGGTCTTGGCGCGGTCGGGCTCGCGCAGGATGCGCTCCTCGACCTTGCGCATGCCGGCCGCGAGCCCGCGCACGTGCGACAGGAAGGCGGCCGCGCCCCGGGCGGCGTTGGAGAGGGCCTCGGAGCGGTTCGCCGGATCCGACAGGGCGCTCTCGAGGCCACCCAGAACCTCCAGCACGGCGCCGCCGTAGGAGCGGGTCTCGCCCCGTTCCAGCCGGGACAGCTCCTCCAGGAGGAGCCGCGCCTCGGGGTCGAACTCCGCGACCGGAACGTAGCGCTC
Source organism: Methylobacterium sp. B1 (assembly GCF_000333255.1). Lineage (NCBI taxonomy): Bacteria > Pseudomonadati > Pseudomonadota > Alphaproteobacteria > Hyphomicrobiales > Methylobacteriaceae > Methylobacterium > Methylobacterium sp. B1. The sequence goes on from NZ_BACT01000019.1 coordinate 2,225, forward strand.
GCGGCGCTCGATCAGCCAGCCGGTGTCGAGGAGGCGTCGGTAGAGCGCCGTGCGGCGCTCGGTCGGATCGGCGGAGATCGGCTCGTCGCCGCTGACCTCGGGATCGCTCCAGCCGGCGGCGAAGTCGCCGATCTCGGCCAGAAGCTCGGCCTTGCGCACCGGCTCGGCCCCGAGGACGCGCCGGTGCAGATGCAGGAGCAGGGCCGCGTTGAAGCTGCGGCTCGGCGAAGCCAGCGGCTTGAACAGCTCGTCGGACAGCTGCGCGAACAGCATGGTTCTGGAAACTCTCGCCGTCGCGCAGCCGTGCCGCTTACTTCGCGCCGAGGAGTTCGACGTCGAAGATCAGGGTGGCGTTCGGCGGGATCACGCCGCCGGCACCCCGGGCGCCGTAGCCGAGCTGCGGCGGGATGATCAGGGTGCGCTTGCCGCCGGTCTTCATGGTGGCGACGCCCTCGTCCCAGCCCTTGATCACCTGGCCGGCGCCGAGGGGGAAGCTGAAGGGCTGGTTGCGGTCGCGGGACGAATCGAACTTCTTGCCCTTCTTGCCGCCCTCGTCGAGCCAGCCGGTATACTGGACGGTGACCTGCTGGCCGGCCTTCGGCTCAGGCCCGGTGCCGACGACCTCGTCCTGATACTTGAGGCCGGAGGGCGTGGTCACGGTCTCGGCAGTGGCGGCTGTGGTCATGGCGATCAACGCGGCTCCGAAGAGGGGGGACAGGCGAGGCATGGTTTCTCCCTGGAGCCGGCGCCGTGCGCGCCGGCCGTCGGGAGGCCTTCTATCGCCTCGGACCCGTCCAGGCCAGGGAGCCCGGTCGCCCGAGCCTCCGGAACCGTTCAGGCGGCGCGGACGCTGTCCAGGAACCGGTCGACCTCGGCGGTCAGATGCGCGGACTGGGCCGACAGGGCCGCGGCCGCGGCCAGAACTTCCCCCGCCGCCGCCTCGGTCGCGCTCGAGGCTACGGCCACGCCGGCGATATGGCCGGTGACCGCGGCCGCGCCCTGCGCCGCCTGTCCGACGTTGCGGACGATCTCCTGAGTGGCGGCGCCCTGCTGCTCCACCGCGGCGGCGATCGAGGTCGCCACGCCGTCGATCTCGCGGATCCGGGCCGTGATCGTCCCAATCGCCGCGACGGCCTCGCCCGTCGAGGCCTGAACCCGCCCGATCTGGCCCGAGATCTCGTCCGTGGCGCGGGCGGTCTGAACGGCCAGCGCCTTCACTTCGGCGGCGACGACCGCGAAGCCGCGACCGGCGGCGCCCGCCCGCGCCGCCTCGATCGTGGCGTTCAACGCCAGCAGGTTCGTCTGGCCCGCGATGGTCGCGATCAGCCCGACGACGTCGCCGATCCGCGACACGGCCTCGCTCAGGTCCCGGACCAGCGCGCCGGTCTGATCGGCCTCCGCGACGGCCGCCCGCGCGAGATTGGCCGAGCCGTCGACCTGCCGGCCGATTTCCTGCACGGAGGTGCCGAGTTCCTCGGCAGCCGCCGCCACGGTGTTGACGTTGCTCGCCGCCTGCTCGGCGGCGGCGGCGACGGTTGTCGACTGCCCGGCACTCTCGGCCGCGGTCTCCGTCATGCTCCCGGCGGTGGCCTGCAGGGCCGTGGCCGAGGCCGAGACCTGGGCGATGACGCCGCCGACCGCCCGCTCGAAGCGCTCGGCCATCGCGCGCAGTCCGCTGCGGCGCCGCGCCTCGGCGGCCTGCCGGGCCTCTTCGGCCTCGGCTTCGAGGCGACGGGACCGGATCAAATTGTCCTTGAAGACCTGCACGGCCCGGACCATGGCGCCGATCTCGTTGCGCCGGTCCAGGCTTGGGAGCGCGACGTCGGCATCCCCGGCCGCGAGGGCCTCCATCGTCGCTGTGATCGCCCGGATCGGCCGCAGCACCCCGCGGAAGAGCACGATCAGGGCGAGCGCGACGAGGAGCAGGGTTGCCAGCAGAGCCGCCCCGTCGCGCAGCAGGACGCGCCGGGCCGCGCCGGAGAGGGTCTCGGCCCGCGCGATCATCTCGTCGAGGCAGACGAAGGCGAGGTCGACGAGGGTGACCTGCTCGGGCGTATCGAGCTTGCGCGCCTGCGCGAGCGTCAGACCCGGCGGCGTGCCGCGGCTCAGCGCGGTCGCCACTGCGGACCGGCGGGCCAGGGATGGGCCCTCGAAATTGTTCTCCCGGGCCCGGCGGAACGCCGCGCGAACCGTCTCGGACATCTCCGAAGCGGCCTCGATGGCCGATCTCCAGGCCGCGTCGAGACGTCCCCGCTCCTCGGCGGCCGCCACGGTCTCGTCCAGCGTCCAGGCCGTCCCGGCCGCCAGGGACGTCTGCACCCGCAGGGCGACGGCTCCGTTGGCCATGCGTGTCGACCAGGCCGCCCGCTTGAGGGCGAGATCGCGTCGGAGGATCCCGTCGGACAGCGGGATCGCGGCATCCACGGCATCGCTCGTGGCGATCAGGGCATCGAGCATCTCCTGGAAGTCGGCCTTCGCCTCAGTCGTCACCGCGCCATCCCGCTGGGATCCCGACAGCTTCAGGGCCGCGTCGACCCGCGGCCGGAGGCGTTCGACGCGTCCGCCGGCAGCCCGCAGGGGGCCGAGGGTCGCAGTCACGGCGGGGAGACCCAGCCCGTCGAGGAGGGGCTGTGCTTCGGCCAGCCCGGCGATCACCCGCTGCCGGTCCGCGTAGAGCGACGCGCGGGTTTCGGCCTCGACGGGCTCGGCGGCGGCGAGGAATTGCAGCGTCGCCCCCCGTTCGAACCGGGCCACGTTCAGGGTCTGGAGAAGGGCGCGGCTCGCCCGCACCAGGGTGATGACCTGCTCGGCCTCCGCCGCCTGCTCCTGCGCCTCCCGCAGGGCGCCCGTCGCGAAGGCCAGCATGATCGTCGCCATGGCGACGAGGACGAGACACATGGTCGTCCGGATCGACAGGTCCCGCACCCGCATCATGCTTCACCTCCGACGGCCCGACAGATCGAGCGTATCGCAGGATCATAACAAGTTTTTCTCAGGCACAATCAAAAAATCTGATGTATTTCTATGGTCGTTCGACCGCGTATAGCCTCATTCGAAATGTGATTTGAGGAAATTTCCGGCATTTACCGAATGACACCGCGAATAATCGCGAAAATCACCTCTTCCAAAATACAAATATCTCAGGACCGTCTCTCACCCGTCTGCGCGCGATCGACGTCACCGCCGGGGTGCGGGCCGACGAAGCACCTTCGAAGCACCTTCGCGGGGCAGGGAGGCGGGCTCGCAGCGGCCCCGTCGCGTCAGCCGGTCAGAAGCCCCGCGACATGGGCCACGAGCCGCCGGGCGACCTCGTCCTTGCCGAGGCGCGGCCAGGTTTCCACCGCACCGTCCCGTCGGATCAGGTGAACCGTGTTGTCGGCGCCGCCCATGACGCCGCCCTCGGCCGACACGTCATTGGCCACGATCAGGTCGCAGCCCTTCCGGGCAATCTTCGCCCGGGCGTGCTCGACGACCGTGTCGGTCTCGGCGGCGAACCCGACCACGAGGGGCGGGCGCCCCACCGGCAGGCGCGCGATCGTGGCGAGGATGTCGGGATTCTCCACCAGCGGCATCGGCGCCGGGCCGGTGCCGTCCTTCTTGATCTTCTTGTTGCCGGCCTCCTGCTCCGGACGCCAGTCGGCGACCGCGGCGGCGAAGACCGCGATGTCGGCTGGCAGCGCCGCCTCGACGGCTTCCAGCATCTGCCGGGCGGTCTCGACCCGGACGACGGCGACGCCCGGCGGATCGGGGAGCGCCACGGGCCCGGAGACCAGGGTCACGGCGGCACCGGCCGCAGCGGCGGCCGCAGCGATGGCGTGGCCCTGGCGGCCGGAGGAGCGGTTGGCGATGTAGCGGACCGGGTCGATCGGCTCGTGGGTGGGACCGGAGGTCACGAGCACGCGCCGGCCGGCCAGGGGCCTGTCCCCGGCCTGCTGGCCGAGCATCCGCTCCAGCGCATCGGCGATCTCGTTGGGCTCGGCCATGCGGCCCGGGCCGGATTCGGGCTCCGCCATCCGGCCGGCATTCGGCCCCACGATCCGGACGCCGTCGCCCTCCAGGACCGCGCGGTTCCGGCGGGTGGCCGGATGCGCCCACATCTGGACGTTCATGGCCGGCGCGATCAGGATCGGAAGGGTCGTCGCCAGCAGGACCGTGGTCGCGAGGTCGGCCGCGTGACCGCCGGCCATGCGGGCCATCAGGTTGGCGGTCGCGGGCGCCACCACCACGGCATCCGCCTGACGGGCGAGCTTGATGTGGCCGATCTCGGCCTCGGAAGCCCGGTCGAACAGATCGGTATGGGCCCGCTCACCGGCGAGCGCGGCGGCGGCAAGGGGCGTCACGAATTCCTGTGCCCCCGCGGTCAGCACCGGGCAGACGCTGGCGCCGCGCTCGCGCAGGCGCCGGATCAGGTCGAGGGCCTTGTAGGCCGCGATGCCGCCGCCGATGACGAGGAGGACGCGGCGCTGGGCGAGGGTCTCGGTCATGCCGACGACCCTCTGCGCGCCGGCGCGCGCGCGTCAAGCGGCCTCAGGCCGCGGCCGGGACTGCCGGAGCTTTCAGCCCGCCGAACCGGCGCTCGCGGCGGCCGAACTCGGCGACCGCCTCGGCCAGGTCCTCGGGACCGAACTCGGGCCACATCCGCTCTGTGAAGTGCAACTCGGCATAGGCCGCCTCCCACAGCATGAAGTCGGAAAGACGGCGCTCGCCGCCGGTGCGGATCAGCAGGTCGACATCGACGGGAGAGCCGTGCATCGGGCCGGCCACCAACTTGCCGAAGCTCTCGCGCGTCGGATCTTCGCCCTGGAGGCGCTGCGCCGCGGCGATGATCGCGTCGCGGGCCGAGTAGTCGACGCAGATCCGGAGATGCAGCCGGGTCCCCGCCGCCGTGGCGGCTTCCGCCGCGGCGATCGCCTCGGGGATGCCGTCCGGCAGACGGTCGCGCCGACCGACGACGCTGAGGCGCGTGCCGGTCCGGGCGAGGCGCTGGGTCTCGTTGCGCAGGTAGGAGCGCAGGAGCCGCATCAGGCCGCCGACCTCTTCGGCGGGGCGCTGCCAGTTATCCGCCGAGAAGGCGTAGAGCGTGAGCGTGCCGATGCCGAGATCCGGACAGGCCTCGGCGGTGCGCCGGATCGACTCCACGCCGCGGTGGTGGCCGGCCAGCCGCGGCAGGCCGCGCTGCGTGGCCCAGCGCCCGTTACCGTCCATGATGATCGCGGCGTGCAGGGGACCCGGCACCGCTTCGCTTTGCATCGTAAAGTCTCCCGGCATGGGCGTGGCGTTCAGGTCTATCGAGACGGGATTAACATTCCCGGCGGGACGGGGCGGTCTCACGCCGTTTTCGTGGCCGGATCGAGGCCGCGGACACCGGATTCGGGGCCGCGCTCGGCGGCCTGCGCGGCGTCGCGCACCACCTGCTCGAGCACGCCGAGATAGCCGATGAAGCGCTGGCGCCCGGTGACGGTGAGGCGGCAGACTGTCTGCGACCGGTTGTGCGCGAAGCCCTTCTCGAGGCTCACCAGATCGGCCTCGCTCAGCACGGCGAGGTGGCGGCTCAGGTTGCCGTCGGTGAGCCCGCACAGGCGCTTGAGATCCGGGAAGGGCAGGCCCTTCGGATGCGCCACCAGGGAGGTCAGCACGCTGAGGCGCGCCCGCTCGTGGATGATCCTGTCGAGCCCCTCGTAGGAAAAGCGCCCGTCGGAACGGTCAGCGGTCGTCATCGAAGGCCCGGGCCGCATGATGGATGATCCCGGCCAGCCACGCTTGACCGAGCAGGAAGGGCAGGCCCATCGTCCAGGGGGACAGGGCCCGGGTCTCGGCCGAGACCGCCAGCACGGCGAGCCCGGCGAGCAGGTACCAGGCGCCGACGCCCTGGACAGCCCGCGGCAGGATCCGGGACGAGGCGAACAGGCCGAGGCCGACCAGCACCTGCCAGAGACCCGGCAGCATCCAGACCTCGTCGGGTGCGAAGCGGGCGACGACCAGGGCGAGGCAGGCCCCCGCGCCCGCGGCCGGCAGGAACACCTCGATGGCGTTCCAAACCATGGCGTCGGCGAGGCCGGAATGCAGGCGCCGGCTGCGCCGGACCGCCTCGACGCCGATCATCATGAAAGCCGCGAGGGCCGCCGCGATCCAGAGGCCGAAGAACAGGCCCGGCCGCGCCGCGGGATCGCCAAGCCAAAGGGCCTGCCCCGCCGCGCAGGCCAGCGCGAGGAAGCCGGTGCCGGCGACCGTCGCCGCCCCCAAACCCCGGAACGCCGTGTCGCGGGCGATCTGCGAGCGGATCGCCACGATGTCGGCCAGCGCCTTGTCCAGGTCCTGCATGTGCCTCAAGCCCCCGGCTGCAGCATGCTTCGCACCGCGCTTTGCATCGCAAAGTATCGACAGGATGGGCTTTCCGCAAGCCGCCTGTCCCACTCCGCGGATGCGGATCTTCTCAGCATCCGAGCCCGAGGTCGAGATCGGCACCCCGTGAATTCTACTTAATGGCAGTAGTCGCTACGCCTTCTCCAG
>NZ_BACT01000018.1:0-879 GCF_000333255.1 Methylobacterium sp. B1
AAGCTGTGCTCCTTGTGCGGCGACGTCGCGCCCGCCTGGATCCGTTTCTGACCGTTGGCCTAAGCCTGCTTCCGGGGCGCCCCGTCGAGCTGCGCCGGCGTCGCCTGGGCACCCATTGCCCGGGCCATGTCGGCGGCGCTCTGTCCGGAGGCGTCGCGCCGGTCCGGGTCGGCGCCGTGGCGGAGGAGCAGGTCGACCATCTCGGTGCGGTCGAACATCGCCGCCGTCATCAGGGCCGTGCGGGTGCCGTCGCCGGTCCCGTCCACCCTGGCCCCGTGCTGGAGCAGGAGCTGCGCGATCGCGAGATCGTTCTTGAAGGCCGCGCCGGCGAGGGGCGTCTGGCCACGGTCATTGGCGAGTTCCGGGTCGCCGCCGGCCTCCAGGATCACCCGCGTGGCGTCCGCCTGGCCGTTATAGGCGGCCAGCATCAGCAGGCTGTCGCCCTTGTCGTTGCGCAGGTTCGCCGGCAGCCCCTGCCCGAACAGGTCGGCGAGATCCTCCGAATGGCCCAGCCGCGCGTACTGGAAGACGCGGGCGGCGAAGGCCAGGGTCTCGTCATCGAGGGTCGGGGGCGTGTTCGTCTCTGAGGCCATCGCGTGCTCGTCTCTTCTGGCCGCTGATCTGGGCCGGTCCGGCGTCCACGTCCAGCGGCGGCGGGAACAGTTTCGGGGCGCTGCTCGTTCCAGCCGCCAATCCGGGCCAAAGGCCCGACGCTTCCGGAGCGCGCCGATGCCCCGACCCTTCGAGCCCTTCGCCGACGCCTTGCGCACCGCGCGCGACATCGTCGGGGAGCGCGCAGGCGCGGTCGCACAGGCGGCCGTACAGGCCGATCCCCACGCCTACGACGAGGCCTGCAACGCCCTCGCCGTCCGGATCGCC
>NZ_BACT01000016.1:0-25597 GCF_000333255.1 Methylobacterium sp. B1
ACCTCCGCCGACGATTCCGGCAGCCGCTACTCGACCAACTCGTCCACCTTCGCCATCAGCGAGGGCGAGATGGTCAGACCCAGGGTGGCGGCCGTCTTCAGGTTGAGCAGGGTGATGAAGCGCTCGCTCGCCTGCACCGGCAGGTCGCCGACCACCGCGCCGCGCAGGATCCGGTCGAGGTAGCCGGCCGCCCGCTGCACATCCTGCTCGACGCTGGTCGTGTAGGCGGCGAGGCCACCGAGGCGGACCGGCGCCGCATAGGCGTAGACGGCCGGGAGACGGTAGGCGGCCGCCAGGTCGACGATCCGCTGGCTGTACACGCCGGTCACCGCGTCCGGCAGCGCGATGAGGCCGCCCTTCGGCTGAGCGGCGAAGCCGGTGATCGCCGCCTCGATCTCGGCGGCGTCGTGCACGCCGGCGATCCGGGCGTCGATCCCGAGTTCGGGGCCGATCCGGGCCATCTCGGCCGTGTAGCCTGCGAGGCGCGCCCGGTAATCCGGGTTGATCAGGGCGAGGGCCCGCGTGACGCCGGGACTGAGTTCCTTCAGGAGTTGCAGCCACTTGCCGACGAGAATGAAGTCGAAGTTGGTGAAGCCGGTCAGGTTGCCGCCGGGCCGCGACAGGTTGGATACGAAGCCGCCGCCGACCGGATCCTGCAGCATCATGAAGACGACCGGAACCGTCGTGGTCGCCCGCTGGAGCGCCGTCGCGCCGACGACGCCCTGCGCAAGCACCACGTCGGGCTTGCGCGCCAGAATCTCCTCGGCCTGACCGCGCATCCGCTCGGCTTCGCCGTTGCCGTACTGCAGGTCGACGGCGAGGTTCTGGCCCCAGATCCAGCCGGCCCGATTGAGGCTCTCCTTGAGCGTGTCGACGATGACGGGACTGTCGGGATGCGCTTCGCCGTAGACCAGCAGGATCCCCAGGCGACGCTGACCCTTCGCCGGCCCGGCGGCGAGGGCCGGCCACGCGGCCGCGCCGCCGAGGCCCGCGATGACGTCGCGCCGTCTCATGCGCCGGTCTCCCGCCTTCACCCGTTCCGAGCCGCGCCGATCGGGAGGGGGTCCGATCGCGCGCCCGGGGATGGTAATAGGCGCTGCCTTAAGGCGGGGCTATCGCGGTTGCCGATGGGGATCCCGGCGGGGCGCGGAACTCAGCGGACCTCGACCCGGCTGCCGCTGCCGCCGTTCAGGAGGCGCTTCAGGTGGAAGGCCGCGACCCCGTCGTCGGGACGCAGCCCAACCAGGGCCGCGAAGGCCGCGAGGGCGCCGGCCTCCCCGGCATCGAGCTTCGCGTAGGCGTCCTGATACTGGGCGAGCGGTGCGTCGCCGTAGACCGCCTCCGTCAGGGGTTCGTAGGCGCGCAGGGCCGTCTGCTTGCCGCGCAGGAGGAGGTCGCCGAGGGGCCGGCCGCGGAACTGCCCGGCCCGGATCACCACGGCCTCGCTGACGCAGATCCGCGTTCCGAACGCCTTGTTGGCGTTCTCCAGACGGGCCGCCGTGTTGATGGTGTCGCCGTAGGCCGTGTAGTCGAAGTATCGGCCGCCGCCGAAATTGCCCACGATCGCCGGCCCGGCATGGACGCCGATCCGCGTCACGCCGATCTCGATCCCCCGCTCCCGCCAGCGCGCGCGGAACACCTCGGCCACCTGGTCGAGGGCCAGCGCGCAATCCACCGCCCGGGCCGCGTGGTCCGGTTGGTCCCCCGGCGCCCCGAACAGCACGTGCAGGGCGTCGCCGACGATCTTGGCCACCGTCCCCTCGTGGGCGAAGACCACGTCGGTCATCTCGGCGAAGTAGCCGTTGAGGATCTCGGCGAGCTGCGCCGGGTCGAGGCTCTCCACCAGGCTGGTGAAGCCGGCAATGTCGGTGAACAGGGAGGCCACGTCGCGCCGGTGGCCGCCGAGTTCCAGGCCCGATGCATCCCCCGCGAGCCGCTCGGCAAGGTTGGGCGAGAAGTACCGGGCCAGAGAGGCATGCGCCCGCTCGGCCAGCGATTGCCGCCGCCGCCCCTCGCGCAGAGCCTCGACATGCCTCAGCGTCCGCTCGATCGTCGTCTCGAGATCCACGAAGTCGATCGGCTTCGTCAGGAAGTCGAAGGCACCCCGGTTCATCGCCGTGCGGATGTTCGCCATGTCGCCATAGGCCGAGACGATGATGGTCGAGGGGCGCTCGGCAAGGTCCTGCAGCTTGGCGAGCAGCGTCAGCCCGTCCATGCGCGGCATGTTGATGTCGGACACGACCAGATCGACGTCGCGGTTGTCCGAGAGGCGGTCCAGGGCCTCCTGTCCGTCATGGGCGAACAGGAACGTGACGAGGCCCTGGCGGATCTGGCGGCGGAACTTCTGGGTGATCAGCGCCTCGAGATCCGGCTCGTCATCGACGACGAGGATCTTGGCGCTCGGCATGCCGGGGGTCATTCGGCCCCCGAGAGCGCGGAGAGGCGGCGGTCGATCTCGGCCTTCAGGACAGGGAAATCAATCGGCTTGGTGATCAGGCCCACCGCGCCGGCGGCGATGACCTTCTCGCGCGTCTCGGCATCGCCGTAGGCCGTGATCATGATCACCGGCACGTCGGGCCGGGCGGCGCGCACCCGCGGCAGCAATTCGAGGCCAGTCATCCCGGGCATGTTGATGTCGGAGAGCATCAGAATCAGGCTCGGATCGTTGGACCCGTTGATCCGGTCCAGGGCCTCCGTCGCCGAATGCGCGAAGCCCATCGCGAACCGTCCGGCGCGCAGCTCGCGGCGGAACTGCTGCCGGAACAGGTCGGTCACGTCAGGTTCGTCATCGACGACGAGGATCAGGACGTTCATGGCTGGCTCTCGGTCTCAGTCGCCGGCTGTGGAGGCGCAGCGGGCGCGGTCGTCGTGACGCTCTGGCGCGGCAGGGTGATGGTGAACTCGGTGAAGGCGCCCGGCTCCGTGGCGACGTCCACCGTCCCGCCGTGTTGCTTGACGAGGATGTCGTGGCTCAACGACAGTCCGAGCCCCGTTCCCTCGCCGGCCGGCTTCGTGGTGAAGAACGGATCGAACATCTTGGCCTTGACGCTGTCGGGGATACCGGTGCCGTTGTCGCGCACGCGGATCTCGATGCTGTCGCCCCGATCCCGGGTGGCGATCGACAGCGTCGGTTCGTAGCCCGGCTCCGCGCCGTCGGCCTTCTTCTCGGTGGCGTAGAATCCGTTCGACATCAGGTTGAGGAGGACCCGGGTGATCTCCTGGGGAAAGAGGTCGGCCGTGCCGGCGGCCGGATCGTAATCGCGCACGAGGGTCACGTTGAAGCTGGGTTTCGCCGCACGGGCTCCGTGATAGGCAAGATTCAGGCTCTCCTCGACCAGAGCGTTGACGTCCACCGGGCGATGCTCCCCGGACCCGGTGCGCGAGTGCAGCAGCATATTCTTGACGATCGAATCGGCACGCTTGCCGTGCTGGACGACCTTTTCGAGATTGCCCTTGAGAAGGCCGGTGATCTCCTCGACCTCCTCCCGCGTGCTCGGATCGAGCGAGGCGGGTTCGAGCACGTCCCGCAACTCCTCCACTAGCTCGTTCGAGAGCGATGCGAAGTTGTTGACGAAGTTCAGCGGATTCTTGATCTCGTGGGCGATGCCGGCGGTGAGTTGGCCCAGGGACGCGAGCTTCTCCGATTGCACGAGACGGCTCTGGGCTCTCTGAAGGTCATCGAGTGATTGATTGAGGTCGCGGGTCCGCTCCTCGACCTTGGCTTCCAAGGTCTCGTAGGATTCCTGGACGCGGCCCGCCATCGTGTTGAACCGGTGCGCAAGGGTCTCGATCTCGTCGCCGGTGCGGATCACGATGCGTTCCGAGAGGTCTCCGGATCCGAAGCGTTCTGCACCATCCTCCAGCTGTCGGATGGGAACGACCATGCGCCGCGCCAGAAAGGTTCCCGCCACGGCCGCCAGCAGCACGCCGAGGCCCATCAGGGAGGTGGTCTGGATGACGGATTCCAGAGCCGGCCCCATCGCGTCGCGCAGCGATTCCTGCACGAACACGATCCAGTCGACCCGCGGGATGGTGGCATGGGCCGCCAGCACCCAGCCGCCGTCGAGGCCGGTGGTGATCTCGTAATCCTGTCCCGCCATCCGGGATCCGGGCAGCGCCGCCGCGACCTCCGACAGACCGGACAGGTCGGTGTCACGCAGGACCAGACTCAGATCCGGGTGCGCGATCAGGCGTCCGGTCGCGGTCGTCACGAAGGCGTAGCCGTGCTCACCGACGTTGATCGCGCTGACCACGTCCCAGATCAGCTTCAGATTGACTTCCGCGACGGTCACGCCCGGGTCGCGGCCGGCATGGGCGACCGAGACCGTCATGTAAGGCTCGGAACCGCGCCGGAAATAGACCGGGCCGAACCAGGTCTTCTGGGCGATGGCCTGGGTGAACCGCGGAGAGGTCGAGAAATCCTTGCCGCTGCCTACGGCGTCGGGTTCGAGCCGCGACACCCGCAGCTGTTCCTTTCCGGCCGGATCGAGATAGGCGACCTCCGTGATCGCCGGCGCCTGGCGCAGCAGGCGAATGAAGTCGTAACGCTGCTGCTCGGGGGGGATCCGCCGCCACTCGGCGCGGGTCGTCCAGCCGATCTGGCTCTCGATTCCGGACAGGAAGGCATCGACGCGTTCGGCGGCCGCCCGCGCCTTGGTGCGCTGCGTCTCGATCGCCGTCCGCTTGGCGTCCTGATAGTTCAGGGTCAGGTCGACGGCCCCGTTGATAAGCAGGACCAGGCTGACGAGGCCCACGAAGGCCACCGCGAACTTGACCGACAGCGGCACGCGGAGCCACCGCGGGACCGTATCTCCGGTCGGTGGGGGAAGCGCCGTCACTCGACGATCTCATCGGCTTGGGCGAGAAGTGCCGACGAGATGTCCACGCCCATGCCGCGCGCGGATTTGAGGTTCACGATGAAGTCGAACTTCGTGGGCGCCTGGACGGGCAGGGTTGCCGGGTTCTCGCCGCGGAGAATGCGACCGACATAGGCCGCCGCCCGACGGACCGCCTCGGTCGGATCGGGACCGTACGACATCAGGCCGCCGCGATAGGCGAAGCGCCGGATGGCGAAGACCGTCGGGATCGTGTTGCGCGTCGTCAGCGCGACGATGCGATCGCCGTTGGCCTCGCTGAATGTCCCGGGCGCGACGATCAGCCCCCCGTGCCCCTGTCGCGCGAGATCTGCGATGACAGGATCGATGTCGGCAGTCTTCTCGACCTTTACCACCCTGGGTTCGATTCCCAGCGCGGACGCGGTGCTGCGGAACGGCTCGGCGTAGAGGTTCTTGCCCCGGATCTCGGTGCTCGGATTCGACAGGAGCGTGACGCGTCGGATGCTCGGCACGGCTTCCTTGAGGGCCGCCACCCATTTTCCACCCAGGGGCGCCTCGTAGAGGGTGAAGCCCGTGATGTTGCCCCCCGGGCGTTGGAGACTCTCCACGTACCCGAACCCGACCGGATCGGAGGCGCCGACGAACACGATCGGAATCGTTCGGGTCGCCGTCGCGACGGCCGAGAGTTGCGCATTCAGATAAGCGAAGATGACCGGCGGCCTTGCGGCGACGAGTTCGGTCGCCAGGATCCGCGTCCGCTCGGGGTCGGCACCGCCCCAGCGGTGATCGACGGGCTGATCCGGATGCCCCTGGTCGCGCAGGGCGGCATTGAACGCCTCCGCGAGCGCGCGACCTTCGTCATCGCTTTCCGTGAACGGCCAGAGCGCCGCCACGTGGGCCTGCGTCTGCGCTCCGGCGATGCGTGGCCATCCGGCCAGCGCCAATCCAGCGATTACGGTGCGCCGCCTCATCCGACCATCGCGCCAAGTCTCCGCCCACGGCCCGCGCCGCGCAGCCCGGACCGCGCGCATCGGCCCGGCCCCCGCGATCGATCGCCGGAGCATAGTGCAAGCTCGGCATTGACACCACGCGCCGGCCCGCCGGCAACGCTCAAAATGCTAGCCGCATCCCGCCGACGATGTTCCGTGGAGCCCCCGCGAAGATCGAGCCGGTCGTCGTCGCCAGCACCGCCGCCCCGTTCTGGAGGCCGGTCGTGGCGCTGATCCCGTTGGCGAGATTCTGCGCGGAGGCCACGTAGGTCGTATCGAACAGGTTGCGCACTTCGAGATAGACGCTGAGCCGCTTGGCGTATCCGCCGGTCAGGTCCGTGGCGTAGTGCAGGTTGGCGTTGACGATCGCATAGCCCGGCGCCTTCAGCGAATTGGCATTGTCGAGGTAGAAGTCGCCCTGAACCACCGTCTCCACGAAGGCTCCGAGACCGGCGAGCGGCCCGCTCGGCACGTCGTAGCCCAGGCGGGCCAGCAGCTGGTGGGCCGGAACGCCGGGAATCCGGTTCCCCGCCCGGTCGAACCGACGGCTCAGGCTGCCCGCGCTGAGCTGCTCGGTGTAGCGGGTGTAGATCTGGTCGTCGAACGTGTAGGCCAGGGTTCCGCGCCAGCCGGGCGCGAAGGCCCAGTCGGCGCCGACCTCGATCCCCCGATGCTCCGAGGCGGGCGCGTTGAACGTGTAGGCGAGGAGGCCCGCCCCCGGCGATTGCGTGACCAGCTCGTTGCGGAAGAACTCGTAGAAGCCGGTGACGCTGAAGCGAAGATCCGTCACCGGACTCCACTCTGCGCCGAGATCGAAGCCCAGATTTTCCTGCGTCTGGAGCTGGGTGTTGTTGCCCGGAAGTCCGGCGGGGGTGATGAACAGGTTGCTCGCGGCCGGCGTCGTATAGCCGGTGGCGACCCGGCCGCGCAGCGCCCAGGCCGGATCCGGCCGGTAGACCAGCGCCAGTTCCGGGGCGACGTTGAGAAAGGAGCGGTTCGCGTCCGCCACTGTCCGCGTCGCGCCGCTCGCCGCGTAGCTGTAGGCCAGGTTGCGGCCGGTGATGGACGTGCTCTCGGCGCTGAGGCCGAGAACGCCGGTCCATTGGTCCGACAGGGCGAGTTCGAGCCGCGCCCGGCCGCCGAGATTCGACTGCACCGCCGTCTGATCGCCGATCAGCGCCCCCAGGCGCGGGCCGTCATAGGGCGCCCGGTTGAACGTCGTGATGTGGTTGTCGATCGTGTTGTAGGCCAGCGCGACATAGCCGGTCGCCGGCAGACCGAACAGATCCCCCCGCCGGGTCAGGTCCGTCAGGAAATTCCAGGACGGATACGAGCCCCGCGACGATGTCTGGTAGAAGGGCTGATCGAAGTTGCGCTCGTCGAAGCCGAGCTGCGTGCGCCACGTGGTGAAGGCGTCGATGTCGTGCTCCCAGCGGGCCGCCACGATGGTCCGGCGGTCGTTGCGCCCGAAGCCGCCTTCATCCGCCGTCACCGGCACGGTCGCGCCGAAGGCTCCGTTCCAGAACAGGTTGAAGGTGGTGCAGCCGGCCGCCGCGCTTGCGGCGGCGGCGCAGCCGCGCTGGTACGGGTTGATCCGGTACTGGGCCAGGGACGAGCGGGCGGGAAGGTTGGCGTCGAGGGTGTTGTTGATCACCTTGAGGGTGAAGCGGTTGTCCGGGGTCGGGGTGTAGCTCGCGAGCAGATTGATGGTCTGCGTGTCATAGCTCGCATGGTCCTGATAGCCGTTGGCGCGGACGTCGCTCGCGAACAGGCTGATCTCGAACGGACCGCTGACGCCTCCGACGGTAAAGTAATTGCTGAGGTAGCCGAAGCTGCCGGCATCCACCCCGATCTCGTAGCCGTCGATCTCCCGCCCGGTCCGCGTCCGGAACGCAAGCGCCCCCCCGGTGGCGTAGTTGCCGAAGAGGGGCGATTGCGGCCCGCGGAACACGTCGATCCGGCTGTAGGCCCGCGGGTCCGTGAGGTCGAAGCGCGACGCCCCGTCCGGTTGGGTCAGGATGAAGCCGTCCTCCAGAACGACGGTGTTCTTGATCACGCCGGTGGAGCGGGCGTTGTTGCCGCGGATCGAGATCACCACGTCCCGGCCGCCATTGCCCTGCCGGACCGTGACGCCCGGGCTGTTCACCAGGACCGATCCGATGCTGGTCGCCGGCCGGTTCGCGATGGTGCCGTCCCGGCCGATGCCGGTGACGATCTCGCCCACCGGATGCTCGATGACCGAGGGGGCCGCGCCGGGGGGTGCGGCCACGCCGAAAGGCGGGGCCGTGGTCCGGCCCGCAGACGGCGCCGCTTCGCCCTCCACGGAGAGTTCGTCCAGCGTCACCGCGGTCTGGCCGAGGGCGGGGAGGGGGGTACCGGCAAGCAGAAGCGCGAGGGCGCGGCCGCGCAGGGCGGTCTGGTCGGGGGGCATCGGAGGACTCGTCTGATCGGTGGGGCAAGCGGCGGGGCCGCGGGCATGGGCAGGCGATCAGGCGAAACGGGGCGGCCCTCGCGGTTGGCCGGGAATGCGGTGGACCGAGACGATGGGCTTTGGGGGCGGGATCGGCCACGTCACCGCATGCCAGCGCAGGCGACGGGCGAGACCGACCGCCGTCGGAAGAAGCGGCGGGACGGCGCCGGCCCGACACAGCCCGCAGAGGCCGCAGCCCGTCAGTGCCGGCGCGTGCGGACCGATGGCGACTGCCGTCGCCTGATCCGGCCCATGCCCGCACAGGATCTGGCCGGGCAGCGCCCACGGCGCCTGCGCCATCCGGAGGGCCACGGCCGGTGCCAGCGCCTGGATCCAGAGCGCGCACACGATCAGCCCCGCGCCCAAAAGGCCCGGGCGCCGGCGCGTCAGACGAGAACGGGTCCGCACGGGCATGGCGCCCGTCCGCTCCGGATCAGCTCATCCCGCGCCTTCGGAGCCGATCCACGCCGAAGTCGAGACCGAGCATCCCGGCGATCGCGAGGCCGGTCAGCGGGAAAAGGATTCCGAGCCCGAGGATCATCAAGGTCGCGGTGACCCGCACCCGCCGGTTGTGCGGCCACGGCGGCACCCCGAGGCTGCCGGCTGGGCGCCGCTTCCACCACATCGTTCCGGCCGTCACGGCGAGCAGGATGGTGGCGAGGCAGAAGGCCAGCATCGCGAACTGGTTCGCGCGGCCCCAATGCTCACCCTTGTGGATCCCGATGCCGTATTGGATCGCCCGGCCGACCGGGCCGAGATCGGCGAAGCGGACGTCGACCAGCGGCCGCCCGGAATACTGATCGAGGGTGATCACCCGCTGCCGGGTGACGTCGCGCGGGTAGATGGCGGCGGCGTAGACCCCGTCGGCGCCGACGGGCAGCGCCAGCTCGAAGCCGTGGGGCATTCCCATGCGTCCGAGACTCGCGACGGCCTCGTCGAGTCCAATGCCCGCGCCCGCTGCGGCAGGCGGTGTAGAGCGCGGTATGGGCGCGTCCTGCAGGGTCCAGCCCGCATCCTCGAGCCTGTCGCGCAGGGGTATCGTGGAGACCGGCCGGTTCGCCCACAGCGCGGCCGGTTGGCCGAGGCCGGCGGCATTCGACCATGCGCGGAGCTGCTGCCCCCACCAGATCGACCAGGGCAACCCGGTGAGCGCGAGGAAGAGCAGACCGCCGCCGGCCACGAATCCGGTGACGGCGTGGAGATCGCGCCACCACACGCGCCGGCGGGGCGTGGCGCGAACGGTGACGACGCCGCCGCTCCGACCGCGGGGCCACCAGAGATACGTGCCCGTCACCACCAGGATGACCGCGAAGCCCGCGACGATCTCGATCACGGCATTCGCCAGCGGGCCGAGCAGGGCGAGGCTGTGCAGCCCCCGAACCACCGCCATGAACTCGCGATCGGAGTCGACGCGGTCGAGCACGTCACCGGTGTAGGGGTTCAGGTAGACTTGGATGCGGCGATCGCCCACCGCGACCGTTACGCGCGCGGCGGCGTCCGGGGCGGCGGGATCGACGTAGGTGACGGGCGCGCCGTCCGGCACCGTCTGCAGCGCATTGAAGATCAGGCGATCCGGGCCGAGCGGCGCCATCGCCTGGGGGGCGACCTTGGTCCGGTACGCGAACAGGCTGCCGTTGATCTCATCCTTGAACAGGTAGAGCGCGCCGGTCGCCGACAGGCTGATCAGGAAGGGCAGGCACAGAAGGCCCGCGTAGAAGTGCCAGCGCCAGACGGCCCGGTAGAAGGCGTCGCTGGACAGTCGTCCAGTAGCAGTCGCCCCGTACGCGGGGGCGCTGCCGTGCAGAACAATCGACATGAGGAGAGGTCCGGGCCTGAGCGATCGGGATCGGGATCGTCAGGCTGCGGGCGGACCTCGCGCGGTTCCGTTATAGGCCGGAGGTCCCGTCGTCGGGATCTCGGCTTCCGGGCGCCACGCACACAGCGAGGTCGGCGCGGAGGGCCAGGCCGCCGCCTCCGGATCGATGGGGGGCAGCGTCAGCGTCCCGGCCTGCACGACCGTGCAGCACGCATGGACATGCACACTCTTGCTCGCAGGCTCGCCCGACGAATGCCCGGCGCAGTGCACCTCGCCCGGACCGTCCAGGGCGCGGCTCGGTGTGGCGAGCCCCAGAAAGGCTTGAAGCAGCAGCGCGTAGAGCGCGACCAAGCCAATGATCGCGCGCCCTCTACCCGTTCGAGGCTGCCGCCGGCGCATGGGGCGATCTA
Source organism: Methylobacterium sp. B1 (assembly GCF_000333255.1). Taxonomy (NCBI): domain Bacteria; kingdom Pseudomonadati; phylum Pseudomonadota; class Alphaproteobacteria; order Hyphomicrobiales; family Methylobacteriaceae; genus Methylobacterium; species Methylobacterium sp. B1. The sequence continues at coordinate 10,521 of NZ_BACT01000016.1, forward strand.
GGCGGCCGGACTGCGGCGCGTCAATGCGCGGGTCCCATACGGCGCTGGACGCCCTGTGCATCGGCGACGACCGGGAGGGGCGCGCCCTGATGAGACCGCGCCGCATCCGCCCTGACGGCGTTGGGCTCGAGGCCCTGCGGACGCCGCAGAGCGCGCCCTGCCGGATGTCGGCGTCCTACGAGTCCGGTCGCCCTTTAATCCGCTCGCCCGGTCGGTAGGGCTGGATTCTTCTCCTGTGTTGCTCATCCTGCCGAGAGATCGGTACAATCTTTATTATTCGTTCTGGATTCATCAGAGCATCAGCTTGACGGCCCGACCTGAGTCAATGAGACGTCGTCGGCAGAGTGCCACGGTGAAGGGCATGCCGCGCGAGCGGGAGCTTGGAGAGGGAACGATGGTCTTCGCAGGTCGCGCAGCAGCTGCGGTGCTGTTCTTATCGATGTTGTCGGCCCCCGCATGGGCTGCGGATCCGATCAAGATCGGGCTGAGCGGTCCCTATACCGGGGGGTCGTCTTCGATGGGCGTCTCAATGCGCGACGGCGCCAAGCTCGCCGCTGCCGAAATCAACAAGGCCGGCGGTGTCCTCGGTCGGCCGATCCAGCTCGTCGAGCGCGACGACGAGGCCAAGAACGAGGTCGGTGCGCAAGTCGCGCAAGAGCTGATCAATAAGGAGAAGGTGGTCGCGACGGTCGGGTTCATCAACACCGGCGTCGCGCTCGCGGCCCAACGCTTTTACCAAGAAGCCGAAATCCCGGTGTTCAACAACGTTGCCACCGGGACGATCATCACCAATCAGTTCAAAGAGCCGGATTACGACTCGAACTACGTCTTCCGGAACTCGGCCTACGACGTGCTGCAGGCGGGCCTGATGGTCGATGAGGCCCTCGCGCAGGGCCATAAGAAGATCGCGATCCTCGCAGACTCGACCAATTACGGCCAGCTCGGCCGTGAGGATATCGAGAAGTATCTCGGCACGAAGGGCGTGAAGCCGGTCGCGGTCGAGAAGTTCAACATCAAGGACGTCGATATGACGGCCCAGCTGCTCAAGGCGCAGCAGGCCGGCGCCGAGGTGATCCTCGCCTACGGGATCGGGCCGGAGCTGGCCCAGATCGCCAACGGCATGGCCAAGCTCGGCTGGAAGGTGCCGATGATCACCAGCTGGCCGTCCTCGATGCAGAGCTTCATCGACATCGCCGGCGCGAACGGCAACGGCGTGGTCATGCCCCAGACGTTCATCGAGGACCAGACGCTGCCGAAGCGCAAGGCTTTCCTTGAGAACTACTACAAGACCTACGGCGTCACGAAGATCCCGACCCCCGTGGCCGGCGCCCAGGGCTACGATTCGATCTACCTCCTCGCCGCGGCGATCAAGCAGGCGGGCAGCACCGACGGCGCGAAGATCCGCACCGCCCTTGAGAACCTGAACGAGAAGGTCGAGGGCGTCGTCACCACTTACGACAAGCCCTTCACCGCCAAGGACCACAACGCCATCTCGCGCAACATGGTCGTGTTCGGGAAGGTGCAGGACGGCAAGATCGTCTACGCCAAGGATGAGGACGCCAAGAACGCCGGTGTCGTCCGCGTCAAGGAGAAGTCCTCGAACTGAGGTCCCGACGCCCGCGCCCACCCGGGCGCGGGTGCCCCAGAGTCCGGCGGCACTCCAGCCTGCCGGCACGTCGCATATCGGTCCCGCGGCGCGCGCCGCGCGGCCGGACGACCCTCCGGTGACAACGCATCCATGGCCATCCTGCTTCAGCTCATCGCCTCAGGCGTCGCGGTCGGCATGATCTACGCCGCCATCGCGTTCGGCTATCAGCTCACCTTCGCGACCTCGAAGACGCTCAATTTCGGCCAGGGCGAGGCGCTGGCGCTCGGGGCCCTGTTCGGCCTGACCCTGGTGCCCTTCGTCGGCTACTGGCTGATGATCCCCCTGGTCCTCGTCTTCGGCTTCGCCCTCGGGGCCGTGGTCGAGCGCCTGGGCGTGCGCCCGGCCGTGAAGATCAAGTCCGAATACGGATGGATCATGGCGACCATCGCCCTCGGCATCATCTTCAAGAACGTCGCCGAGAATGTCTGGGGCCGCGACGACCTGAAATTTCCCTCGCCACTCCCCGAGACTGCCCTCGAAGTGGGCGGCGTCCGCATCCTGCCGATGGAACTGCTGATCGTCGCGGGGGCGCTGCTGATGATGCTCGCGGTCGAGATCTTCAATCGCAAGTCGATCTGGGGGAAGGCGGTCGTCGCCACCTCCAACGACATCGACGCCGCCGGTCTGATGGGCATCAACACCCAGAAGGTGATCACCCTGTCCTATTCGATCAGCGCCATGACGGCGGCCTTCGCGGGCGTGCTCGTGGCGCCCGTGACGCTGACCGGGGCCACGATGGGCTCCGTGCTGGCGCTGAAGGCCTTCGCGGTGGCGATCATCGGCGGCCTCGAATCCGGCCTCGGCGTCATCGTCGGCGGCCTGATCCTCGGTGTCGCGGAGACGCTGACCGGCTTCTACATCTCGACCGGCTACAAGGATGTGCCGGGCCTGATCCTGCTCCTCGTCGTCCTCTCCATTCGCCCCGTCGGCCTGTTCGGCAAGGCGGTCATCAAGAAGGTCTGACCGTGACCGCCCGCGCATCTCTCCCGGCAGCCTGAGCCATGGCGCAGACCCTCGCCCCCGCCGACGCGCCCGTCCCGACCGCCGCGCCGAGCCTGTCCCGCCACGTGGGCGCCCTCGGCGCCGTGCTGCTGGTGGTCTGTCTCGCCGCCTTCCCGCACGTGGTGACGAGTTCGTATTACATCCACCTCGTGGTGGTGATCGCCATCTACGCGATCCTGATTCTCGGGCTCGACATCGTGGTCGGCTATACCGGACAAGTCAGTCTCGGGCATGCCGGCCTGTTCGGGGTCGGCGCCTACGCGGCCGCGGTGCTGTTCCTGCACTTCAAGCTCGGCGTGTGGTGGGGCATCCTTGCCGGGATCGGCGTGACCTCGGCCTTCGGCGTGCTGCTCGCCGTCCCGGCGCTGCGGGTCACCGGTCCCTACCTCGCCATGGTGACGCTGGCCTTCGGCACCATCATTCAGATCTTCATCAACGAGCTGACGCCCCTGACCAACGGCCCCCTCGGCATCACCCTGCCGCCGGCCCGCGTCCTCGACTTCTCGCTCCTCGGCCTCCAGGCCCCGTGGGGTGCAGCCGGGCGCAAGCTCGAATTCTACTACCTCGTCTGCGTCGCGCTGCTGGCCACAATCCTGGTCGTCAACCGGGTGGTGCGCTCTCCCTACGGCCGCGCCTTCGAGGCGCTGCGGGACTCGCCGATCGCCTGCGACTGCATGGGCGTCAGCGTCTACCGCTACAAGGTCTATGCCTTCGTGATCTCGGCAGCCCTTGCCGGTCTCGCCGGTGCGCTGTTCGCGTGGTCGGAGCGCTACGTGGCTCCGAACTCCTACGGCTTCGAGCTGACCGTGCTGTTCCTGCTTGCCGTCACGATGGGCGGGCGCAAATCCCGGGCGGGGCCGATCATCGGGGCCGCGATCGTCGTGATGATGCCCAACGTGCTGGCCGATATCGAGCTGGTGCGGATCATGGCGGGGCTCATCGCCCTTGCCGCCTTGATCGTGGGCGTCCTCGCTTTCCTCCGGCGCCGGGAGGACCGCTTCGCCCTGCTGGTGCCGGTCGGGCTCTGCCTCGCCTTCTTCCCGGCGACCCTGGCGCTCGAATCCGTGACCGACTTCCGCCTGACGGTCTTCGGTCTGATGATCCTGTTCGTGGTGTACTACCTGCCGGACGGGATCGTCGGCTTCGTCCGAGAGAAGATCCCGGCGCTCCGGCCGGCCCACACCGCCGAGGGCAAGAGCCTCCACGCCGAGGGGGCGGCGCTCAGCGTCCAGAGCGGCGGCCGGGGTGCCGACCCGCTGCTCACCGTCGAGCAGGCCCTGATGCAGTTCGGCGGCCTCAAGGCCCTCGCCGGCGTCGACCTCACGGTCCGGCCCGGCACGATCCACGGCCTGATCGGACCGAACGGTTCCGGCAAGAGCACGATGATGAACGTGCTGACCGGTATCTACCGGCCGACCGGCGGCAGCGTGACCCTGGCCCGCGGCCAAGGCTCGAAGCGCCTCGACGGGCGCACGCCCTCCGAGATCGCGGCGGCCGGCGTGGCGCGCACCTTCCAGAACGTGCAGCTCTTCCGGGAGATGACGGCGCTGGAGAACGTGCTGGTCGGGCTCCACCACAGGTTCCGCGGCACCCTGTTTGACGCGATCCTCGGCACGCCGCGCCGCCGTCGGGAAGAGCGCGAGCAGCGCGCCCGCGCCATGGCGATCCTCGACTTCGTCGGCCTGGGCGCCCTGGCGCAGGTGGAGGCCCGCAACCTGCCCTACGGCAAGCAGCGCCTCCTCGAGATCGGTCGCGCGCTCGCCCTCGATCCTGTCCTGCTCCTCCTCGACGAGCCCGCCGCCGGCCTCACCGCCCCCGACATCGCCGAGCTGACGGCGATCATCCGCAAGATCCGAGACGCCGGCATCACGGTGATCCTCATCGAACACCACATGGACGTGGTCATGGGCCTGTGCGACCGCGTCAGCGTCCTCGATTTCGGCCACAAGATTGCCGAGGGCAGCGCCCGCGAGGTCCAGGCGGACCCGAAGGTGATCGAGGCCTATCTCGGCAGCCCGGTCGCCGACGAGGAGTTGACCCATGCTTGAGGTCACGGGTCTGTCGGCCGGCTACGGCCAGGTCGAGGTGCTGCACGGCCTCGATTTCGCGGTCCCGAAGGGGCAGGTCGTGGCGCTGATCGGCTCGAACGGCGCCGGCAAGACCACCACGATGCGCGCCCTGTCGGGCATGATCCGCCCGCGGGCGGGTTCGATCCGCCTCAACGGGCGCGAGATCGGCGGCCTCGAAAGCCACGACGTCGCCCGGTTCGGCCTCGCGCACTCGCCGGAGGGGCGCCGCGTCTTCCCGACGCTCTCGGTGGAGGACAACCTGACCCTGGGCGCGTTTCCCCGGTTGACGGGGGCGCGGCCGAAGGGCGACGTCGCGGCCGACCGCGAGCGCGCCTTCGAGATGTTCCCCCGTCTGAAGGAGCGGCGCACGCAGCTCGCCGGCACCCTCTCGGGCGGCGAGCAGCAGATGCTCGCGATGGGCCGGGCCCTGATGCTGCGGCCCGAGATCCTCCTCTTGGACGAACGTCCATGGGCCTCGCGCCCAAGCTCGTGGAGGAGGTGTTCCGGATCATCCGCCTGCTCAAGGCCGAGCAGGTCACCATGTTGCTCGTCGAGCAGTTCGCCATGGCGGCGCTCGGCGTCGCCGACCACGCCTATGTGCTCGAGAACGGCCGGATCCGCTTCCAGGGGCCGGCGCAGCAGATGCGCAACGATCCGGCCGTCCGGGCGGCCTATCTCGGCGGCAGCCACTGAGACCGCCGCGAGACCCCCGGTGGCGGAGACCGATCCGCTCCGGGGGCTGACGCTTCGGGCGGGGCGCGATGCCGTTAATCTGGACCGTCGCGTTCTGCGAGCGTCGCCCTCGTGAAGGCCGGCGTGTCCTGCCCATGGCTCCGCGGAGACTGCCCAACGACGACATCCGTGCTCCAGCAGCCCGGCCACGCTTCGCTGTGGGGAATCGGACGCATGTACCGCCGGAGGGTCCCGCCGTTCCGGCTCTCGCCGGCCGACGCGAGCACGAATCAAGCATTGCCGGCCAGGAGATGCATCGTGGCTGCCCCTGCGCGGAGCCGGATGAAATGACTTGTCATTGATCATCCCTGCATTCGCGATCTCCGAACGCCGGTAACCTCCTGTGTCGCCCTGTCGTGGGGCTCCGGCAGCCGAGGGTGGCTGCCGATCGGGGAGGGCGGTCTGATGAGACGTCGCGTGTCGGCCCTCCTGATCCTTCCGGCATTCGCCTTTGCCGGCTCCGTGCAGCCGAGTGCGGGGTCGCCGGACGCGCCGGCCACCTTCGTCGAACCGATGGATGGCCCGCACCGTCATTGCTCCGGCTCCTGTATGAAGACGGGGGCCTTGCAATGGATCTGCCGGCGCGATCAGACCTGTTCCATCGATTGTGCGACGGCACCGCCGAAGATGCATTGTCACGACCCCGAGCCGCGGCGCCGGGCGCGCTGAGGCGAGACGGCGCGGCCTGGTTCGACCCAGCCGATGAGGCCTCCGAGGCCGCCGCTGACCAGGCGGGCGTGGCCTGCAGGGATGAGAAGGGTCATCCCGATGCCGCCGGGAACCGCGTGCCGAACCGGCATCCGCGTCCTCGCGCAGAGGTCTGAAGCTCGGCTGATCCCCAGGATTGTGGAAGCGCCGGTCGGAGCGGCTTGGTCACGCAGGGCGGCGTTCCGCTGGCGCATCGGGAAGGACGATCTTCGCTGGCGCCCGCGACCTGGCGGGGGCGGCAGGATCGGGAGATGGAGCGGGCGCACCACGCCGAACGGCATCGCCAGATCTCCGGCGCGCGACGACTCTCAAAGGTTGGCGATTGCGCCGCCGGTCAGCCGTCCATGGCTTTGACAACCTCGGCTCGCCATGAGACCGCTCTAGGGTGTTGGATGCACGAGCCTGTCGCGTGTCACGGCCAACACGGTGAACGGGCCTGCCTTCTCTCAGGGCGGCAACTGAAGGGTCGTTCGGCGCGCCGTCATGGCGGCGCATACGCGCGATCGTTCGGGCTCAACCGCGGAAGCAGTCCGCTCGGTCAATCCCTGAGGCCCCGTGAAACAGCGCCACGCCGTGATGCACAGAAGTTCGAACGTGACGATGTGCATCCCAGCCTGCCTGATGGACGGTGGCGCGATGGGCGCGCTCATGCGCGCGCACGACTGGGACGCCTCACCGCTCGGCGATCCCGCGACCTGGCCGCCATCCTTGACGACGCTGACAGGCGTCATGCTCGGTTCGAGGCAGCCGACCTTCGTCATCTGGGGGCCCGAGCGCAGGCTCCTCTACAACGATTCCTTTGTCGGGCTTCTCGGCGCCGCGCATCCGTCCGCGCTCGGTCGCGACTATCTCCAGGTCTGGCACGACCTCGGCGCCGAGCTTGGATCCTTCGTGGACGAGGCCTGCTCCGGTCGCTCCGTTGACACGGCCGCGTTCGAACACGTCGTGAGGTCGCCCGACGGGGGCCGGTTCTCGTTGTCCTACGTGCCCATTCGCGATCCGGCCGGGCGCGTGGATGGCCTGTGGGGCACCTGCACTGAGATCGCGGACCAACGGTTCGTCGAGGGGGAGCGGCAGGAGGCGGATGCGACGCTCCGCGAGAACGAGGAGCGACAATCGTTCCTGCTGGATCTGAGCGACGCGCTTCGGCCGCTGAACACGCCCACCGACATCGTCGAAGTGGCCGCCCGGCGTCTGGGCGAGCGGGTCGGTGCGAGCCGCGTGTTCTACGCCGAGATCGCCGGCAGCCTGATGACGGTCGAACGCGAGTACGTCCACGGCGTCGGCTCGATCATCGGCGAGCACTCGCTGGCGGCGTTCGGCCCGGATCTGCTGGCAGCCTACCGCGACGGCGTGGTCGTCGCGGTCGACGACGTGCCCTCGGACCCCCGGTTCACTGTCGAAGCCCGGGCGGGCTTACGGTCACGCCAGGTCGGCGCCTTCGTCGATGTCGTTCTGTTTCGGGGTGACGAATGGGTCGGCCTGCTCGCGGTGCAGAGCGCGACCCCGCGCGCCTGGACGCCCGCGGAAGGCAACCTGATCCGGGAGGTCGGCGAGCGCGTCAAGGCTGCCACCGAGCGGGCCCGTGCCGAAGTGGCGCTGCGCGAGAGCGAGGAGCGTTTGGCGGCGATCTTCTCGGCTGCGTCCGTCGGCCTGTCCGAAGTGGATGCGAGCGGCCGCTATCTTCGGGTCAACACGGAGATGTGCCGTATTCTCGGACGGTCCGCAGACGAGGTTCTCTCGGTCGGCGTCGCGGATGTGACCGATCCAGCCTATATCCCGCAGAGCTTGGCGACGATCGCGCAGGCGTTCGAGACCGGGCACAGTTCCGCCCTCGACAAGCTCTACTGTCGTCCCGACGGCACGTCCATCTGGGCGAGCAGCAGCGTCAGACGTCTCGACGATGGGCAGGGCAGGTTCAAGAACCTGCTGGTCGTCACGGCGGATCTCAGCCATCGCCGGGAGGCGGAGCAACGGCTGGCCGAAAGCGAGCGCCGCCTACAGCTTCTCAACGAGACGCTCGAACTTCAGGTCTCGGAGCGCACGGCCGAGCGCAATCTATTGGCCACGATCGTCGAAAGAACCGACATCATGGTGATGGCGTCGGATCTCAACTACAACATCCTGGCCATCAACAAGGCGAATGCGGACGAGTTCGAGCGCATCTATGGCGTACGGCCGAAGGTCGGCGACAACATGCTCGACCTTCTGGCCGATCAGCCTGAACACCAGGCGCAGGTCAAAGCGGGTTGGGGACGCGGGCTGGCCGGCGAGGAGATCACCCTCGTCCAGGAGTTCGGCGATCCCAGACGCGTCCGCCCCGCCTATGAGATCAGTTTCCGCACCCTGCGCGGTGCGGATGGCGAGCGCACGGGCTGCTATCAGTTCGTCATGGACGTGACGAAGCGGTTACGCGATCAGGCCGAGCTGGTCCTGGCCCAGGAAGCCCTCCGCCAATCCCAGAAGCTGGAGGCGGTCGGCCAGCTTACGGGCGGAGTGGCGCACGACTTCAACAACCTTCTGACCATCATCCGCTCATCCGTCGATTTTTTGCGTCGGCCCGATCTGCCGGAGGTCCGCAAGCGCCGCTACCTCGACGCGGTCTCCGAGACGGTCGACCGGGCCGCCAAGCTGACCGGCCAACTCCTCGCCTTCGCGCGCCGTCAAGCGCTGAAGCCGGAGGTGTTCAGCGCCGGGCAGCGGGTGAGTGCGATCGCCGACATGCTCGACACGCTGACCGGCGCACGCGTGCAGGTTCTGATCGAGGTGCCGGACACCGCCTGTCATGTACGGGCGGATGTGAGCCAGTTCGAAACGGCCCTGGTCAATATGGCCGTCAACGCCCGCGATGCCATGGACGGCGAAGGCACGCTCATCCTCCGGGTCACCGGGGGGGCGGCGCTGCCGGCTGTTCGCGGCCATGCAGGGTGCGAGAAGCCGTTCGTGGCGGTCTCCCTGACCGACACGGGGACCGGCATTTTGCCGGACCGGATCGAGCGGATCTTCGAGCCCTTTTTCACCACGAAGGAGGTTGGTCGAGGCACGGGTCTCGGGTTGAGCCAAGTCTTCGGTTTCGCCAAGCAGTCGGGCGGCGACGTGGATGTCCGGAGCGTCGTCGGCCGGGGCACCACATTCACGCTCTATCTACCCGAGGTGGCTGCGTGCGATCTGTCGTCCAGTGAGCGCATCCAGGAAATGGGGCTGGCCCCGCTGGGCTCGGGTCAACGCATCCTGGTCGTCGAGGACAATATCGGAGTCGGCCAGTTCGCGACCCAGATCCTGGAGGATCTGGGCTACCGGACGGCATGGGCCGGCAATGCCGAGGAAGCGTTGGACCGGCTGGGTCGCGACGGTGACGGGTTCGATCTGATCTTCTCCGACGTGGTCATGCCGGGCATGGGCGGCGTCGCGCTGGCGCGTGAGCTGCAGCAGCGGTGGCCGGATCTGCCGGTGGTCCTCACGTCGGGGTACAGCCACGTGCTCGCCCAGGAAAGCGACCACGGATTCGCGTTGCTGCACAAACCCTATTCGGCCGAGCAACTCGGGCGCATCCTGCACCAAGTCCTCGGCGTGCGGTCCAAGCTCACGGCCCCGGCCGCCTGACGGCAGACGCGGTCAGGGAGTACGCGCGGTTTTGCGGGGGACCCTCGATGCGCTGCTGGTTGGTCGCTCGCAGGTGGGCACCACCGAATCCGTGAAGCGGAGGCCAAGCGCCGACGATCGTCTTCCCGGCCGGGGCGTCCCTAAGCGCAACGGTCGCCCTGCGCCGAGGGGAGGAATGCGGGGTGGATGCAGGGCACCGTCACAGGTTGGCATAGGTCTCACGGCCGCGCGGGCTGCGGCCGACGGGCCCCGCGGTGTCAGGCCGAGCTTGGTCGGCATTGCTTGTTCTAACGGGCTTCCGCTCCTCAGAGCGCAGGGCTTTTGCGCGGCCGGGACCGGCGATCTGACCATTTGATGAGTGTGCCTGAGAGCGCCGTCACGGATACGGTGCCTGTTGGCTGCTCAGAAGGGGCGTTTGCCGGGGAGACCCGACTGCGCCTGCGATTGGCCACGCTCGATTGGCGATGCGTGTTACCGAGGCGAGAAACAGCGCAGCTTGAGACCATCACCGGGCCGCGCAAACGCGATGTCATGCGTCCGGTCGGTCCGGCCAACGGGCCAGTCCAATCTCAGTCTAAAGCGTAAACTACGGAGCGGTGACAGGTGGCTGGGGGACCTGGATTCGAACCCGACGTGCGCCGCCTGAATATCCCTAGTTATCCCAACGCTTTAGGTCGGTACCGCTGTCCCCTTGTGTAACACCCTGGTGATACACAGCGTCAATCAAAATATCGCCGCAGACGGTGGGAGCCCATAGTTAACCGCGGTGGCCGCACCACGGTGAAGGGGAGGGGGCTGCCGAAGCCTCTCAGCACGCCTGCAAAGACGAGGCTCGACGGATGAAGACGGCTATGCGCGCTGAAGCCGACATCAGGCTCATGGCGCCTGGATCGCCGCTATCGACCCTTTGCGCAAGCTGGGAGCGTCCGCTCCCAGGCGGTTTAATGGGCCAAGTTCGGCAGCTCCTGGCCGAAAGCCGCTGGTCCGCTTCGGAGCAGATTCGCCGGAAAACCGGACGAGCTCCTAACGACCCAATCCAGCCGCCTGGACCGCCATCGCAACTTCCCAGAAGCGGCCGTCCGTCAGCCCTCCGGCAACTTCGGCTCGGGTTGGTAAGCCGTCATCGGGCCGCTGCCCCAAAGCCGACATTTACACTCGCTTCTCTCGCCGAGATTTCAGGAGCGACTTATGGCAAGCGCCACACGCATTCCCGCCGACAAGCTGCTGGACTTCGCCAGCGCGGTCTATGCTGCGGCCGGCATGCCGGAGCCCGATGCGCAGCTCGCCGCCGACACACTAGTCCAAGCCGACTTATGGGGGCACCAATCGCACGGGGTCATGCGGCTCTCCTGGTATACAGCGCGGCTGAAGGCGGGCGTTTGCGCTCCGGTCGCGCGCCCTGAGACGGTGGTCGATGCCGGCGGTCTCGCCGTGATCGACGGTCACGACGGAATGGGGCAGGTGCTCACCGCCCATGCCATGCGGGAGGCGATCCGCCGGGCGAAGGCGCACGGGGTCAGCGCGGTCGCCCTACGCAACTCCGGGCATTTCGGGACGGCCCTTTACTTTACGCTGATGGCCGCGCGCGAAGGTTGCGTGGCGTTCCTATCGACCAACGCCAGCCCGGCGATGGCACCGTGGGGGGGCCGCAAGAAGACGGTGGGCACAAACCCGTGGTCCTGGGCCTGCCCGGCCGGCTCGCACGCGCCGATGGCGCTGGACATCGCCAATACCGGAGTGGCGCGGGGCAAGGTCTACCTGGCCAAGCAGAAGGGCCAGCCGATCCCGGAGGGGTGGGCCCTCGATGCGGCCGGTAGGCCGACGACCGACCCGGCGGCGGCCATCGACGGGATCATCCTGCCGATGGCCCAGCACAAGGGCTACGCCATCGCGCTGATGATGGACATGCTCTCGGGCGTGCTCACCGGCAGCGCCTTCGGGCCGCGGGTGACCGGCCCCTATCAGACCGAGCACCGTAGCGGGGCGGGGCAGTTGATGATCGCGATCGACATCGCCCAGATCCAGCCGCTGGCGGAGTTCAACACGCGCATGGACCAACTGATCGCTGACTTGAAGTCCGTGCCGCTGGCGCAGGGGTTCGATGAGGTCTTCTATCCAGGCGAGATCGAGGCCCGCAACGCAACGCGGAACCGCGCCGAGGGCTTGGCCCTGCCCGACGACACCCTCGCCGACCTGCACCGGCTCGCCGAAGGAACCGGGCTTACTTCTAGATGGTAAGGAAGGATCGTCAGAAGCGGTCCATCCCCCCTTCGGCAGTGGGTCTTGAACGGGCGCGTTGGTAGTGTCCGCTCTTACTGCATGGCCACCCGAAAGCGGGCTGGCGGAAAACCGCCCCGAGCGGACAGTCCGGTAGCGACCCAACCCAGCCACTCGGACCACCGTCGGCGCCGCCCAAAAGCAGCCATCCAGCGACTGTCATGACACTTCCGACCGGCATGGTGGAACGAGCAACCTGGCGAGCCTGATCCTCAGGGAGCCCAGCGAGTTCGTCATCCAGTGCGGCATCTACCCGAAGATGAAGCTTGCCCTCCACATTCACTAGATTGCTACTATTGGTTGTTATACGGGGCGGCAAAGTTGTGGCGGGTGCGATCAAGCGTCTCATCGCTTGCGTGACGCCCGCTTAACCAAATTCCCCCTTTCATCGCACTCGTGCCGTCGTGGCACGTGGAGACATCTGCGGTGCCGCTCTTCGACGCCAACCTGCGTGCCTTGATGGCGGCTATCGACAAGTCTAGGGCTCGGATCGAGTTCGCCCCTGATGGGACCGTTCTCGCCGCCAACGACCTGTTCCTCGTTCTGATGGGCTACAGCCTTGCGGAGGTGAAGGGGCAGCATCACACCTTGTTCGTCCCAGCAGCTGAGCGTGACGGCGAGGCATACCGCACGTTCTGGGCCGCCCTGCGGCGTGGCGAGGCGCAGACACACGAGTTCAAGCGCATCGCCAAGGACGGTCGTACCGTCTGGATCCAAGCAACGTACAATCCCGTGCTCGACCGCAACGGGCGCGTCGCGCGGATCGTCAAGCTCGCCACGGACGTCACGGCGCAGGTGCTGCGCAACATCGATCATGATGGACAGCTCGATGCCTTGCACCGATCGCAGGCAGTGATCGAGTTCACCCTCGACGGCACAATCCTGACCGCCAACCAAAACTTCCTCGACGCCGTCGGCTATAGTCTGGATGAGGTGAAGGGCCGCCACCACGGCTTGTTCGTCGAGGCCACCGAGCGGGCGGGAACGGGGTATCGCGAATTCTGGGCGCGCCTCGCGCGTGGAGAGTTCGCCTCAGGCGAGTACCGGCGCATCGCCAAGGGAGGTCGCGAGGTGTGGATCCAGGCGACCTACAATCCGATTCGGGATCGAAACGGCCAGCCGGTGAAAGTGGTCAAGTTCGCAACCGACATCACGGCGCAGAAGTTGCAGACCACCGACGCGACGGGGCAGCTCGCCGCCGTCAATCGGTCACAAGCGGTGATCCAATTCGCCCCCGACGGAACGGTGCTCGATGCCAACGCGAACTTCCTCAAGGCAGTTGGCTATCGGATCGAGGAGATCCGAGGGCAGCACCACGCCATGTTCGTCGAGCCTGGCTACGCGAAGACGTCGGAGTATGCAGCATTCTGGGACCGGCTGCGGGCGGGTGAGTTCGCCACCGGCATGTTCCAGCGCTTCGGCAAGGGCAATCGGAATGTCTGGATCCAGGCGAGCTACAACCCGATCTTCGACCCGAACGGCCGGCTGACCAAGATCGTCAAGTACGCCACGGACGTGACTGCCAACATGGACGCCCGCTCGGTCGCCATAGAGGCGGCCGAGGAGACCATCGACAACGTCCAGGCGGTCACCGACGCGGCCGAGACCATGAACGCCGCTGCGTTGGAGATCTCGCGCAGTATGGCGCAGTCGAAGACCGTCGTCGACGACATCCACGGACGTGCCGGCGAAGCCAATGCCGCCACGGAACGCCTGCAGGCCGCCGCCAGCGCGATGGACGGCGTTGGGGCTGTGATCGCGGGCATCGCCCAGCAGATCAACTTGTTGGCCCTGAACGCGACGATCGAGGCGGCACGGGCCGGATCGGCCGGCAAGGGCTTCGCCGTGGTTGCGACTGAGGTGAAGGAGCTTGCCAGTCAGGCGGCCGCGGCTACAGCCCGGATCAGCGGAGAGGTCGCCGGCATGCAAGCCGTGTCGTCCGAGGTGGCGGCCAACCTGACGACCATCACCGCGGCGATCGATACGATCAGCGCCTACGTCGACGGGGTCAGTGGCTCGATGGACGAGCAGACGCGTGCGACGGCGGAAATCCTGACCAGCATGCGCCAGGCGGCCAGTGGTGTATCGAGCATCAGCACCAGCCTGGACAACTGGACCGTCGGCATGGAGGAGCGGCGCAACGAGCGCCGGACCCGCGTCTTGCTTCCAGCGACCATCAACGTGCCTGGCGGCGGTTCGATCGCTTGCTCGATCCGCGATCTCTCGAACGGCGGCGCACGGCTCCATGTCCGGATGCACGCTCAGGTTCCGGATCGGTTCGACCTGACCGTCGATGCCGACGGGCGGCGGTATAGCTGTGATATCCGGCACCGCTCCGGTACCAGCATCAACGTGCAGTTTCGCTCGGCCATCCCAGATGCGATGACACGCGTGGCGTGATGGTTCGGCGAGAGCCGCTTACTCGGCTTTCGCTTCAACGGATCAGGCGACACGCTGCCCCCTTCGCTTCCATCGCAACTCCAGGCAGGTGTGAGCGACGGGTCGAAACCCGCGCACGAGACCGGGGTCGAGCCGCCTATCATGTTCTCCAGGATGGCGTAGGCCTTCGCTGTTTCCATGCACGTCGGATTGCAGACTTTGAACCGGTTCACCGTGTCTGCTTCAGCCAGTTTGCGTCTCCAGAGCGGATCGTCGCAAAACCACCCTGTCCAGTCATTCTGCACCCGACTCAACTAAGTCATTCACATACAGCCATGCGGATCCCGAAAGCGGACGCATGTTTCGCGGTGTCACGATGCGTCAAAGGCTTTACTGCGCTGATCAGAGCCTATCGCTCGACTTTCTGCCGTGTCGAAACCCGACCCCCATTCAGCCTGCGCAACGATACCTGAAGACGCGCTTCCGATGCTTTGATCTCACTTAGGGCGTGGTGCGTGTAGTGAACGTGCGCCTCAGCGGCATTGGCGGCTTCCTCCGCATTTCCGGGCATCACGCTCTCGAAGATCGCCCGATGTTGCGCACGCAGTTGGTCGCGCGTCTCCGGACGGGAGAACAAGGTCTCGCGGTTCTCGATCACA
>NZ_BACT01000015.1:0-2480 GCF_000333255.1 Methylobacterium sp. B1
CTCGAACCCGCTGGACGGCATCGAGCAGAAGGTCCGCCAGCAGACCGCCGGCCAGGACCCGCAGGCGGCCCGCGACGCGGCGGTGGCGGCGATCAAGGCGCTGTTCACGGGTGACGCGTCGCAGAAGCAGCAGGCCGAGGCCCGCGCGGCCGACGCCCTGGCCAAGGCGCAGAACATCCCGGTCGATCAGGCCCGCCAGCAGATCCAGGATTACGAGACGCAGTACGACCAGGCGGTGGCCACCGCCAAGCAGAAGGCCGAGGCCGCGGCCGTGACGGCCAAGTCGGCGGCCACGCAGGGCGCCTTCTACGCGGCGCTGGCGCTGGTCCTCGGGGCCCTGGCGGCCTTCCTCGGCGGCCGCCTGGGCGCGCCGAAGCCCGCGGCCCTGCTCGGCGCCTACGAGACCCGGCGCGTCTGACCGCCCTCGGCGCCCGCGCCTCCATGCGGGCGCCGCCCATCCCCGGCGGGCGGAACGCGCCCGGCCGGGATCCCCGACCCCCCTCCAACCGCACGGAGCACACGCGATGAGCAGCACCACCGACAAGATCAAGGGCCTGGCCAACGAGGCGGTCGGCAACGTCAAGCAGGCGGCCGGCAAGGCCACGGGCAACGACAAGCTGGTGGCCGAGGGCAAGGCGCAGGAGCTCAAGGGCGACGCCCAGAAGACCGTCGGCGACGTCAAGGACGGCGCCAAGACCCTCGCCGACAAGATCACCGGCAAGCACTAATCCTCATCCCGCGGCGCCGGGCCACCGGCGCCGCCCCTCGGCCCGTGTCCGGTACGGTGCCGGGCCGAACCGCTCAACGCGCGGGAGCAGAGCCGATGCGGCACTTCGCCAGCCTCTTCCTGCGTCAGGAATTCGTCTTCCTGGTGCTCGCCATCCTGCTGAGCGTCGGCGCCGGCGTGGCCTACTGGGTGTCGCGCGCCACCGTCCTGACCATCGCGGTCGCTCCCAAGGACGGGACGGAGCCGGCGCTGATCCAGGCCTACGCGGATGCCCTGGCCAAGCGCCACAAGGAGATTCGCCTCAAGATCATACCCTTCGACGACGTGCGCGACAGTGCCGAGGCGCTGCGTGACGGGCGGGTCGATCTGGCGATCGTACGCCCGGACGTCGAACTCCCCGACAATGGCCTGACGTTGGCGATCCTACGCGACCAGGCGATGATCATCGCCTCGCCGGAAGCCGCCGGGATCGACCGCTTCCCCGATCTCGATCGCAAGCGCCTCGCGATCCTGGCCCATCGGGACGCCGACGAGGCGCTCATCCGCGCCATGCTGGATCACTATGGTTTGACGCTGGTCACCACCGAGCCGGAAGGCGGTCTGCCGCCGCGCCACGTCGCCCTGGTCGAGATGGCTGAGAGCGACCTGGGCGCGGCCTTCGCCCGCAAGCGGGTCGACGCAGTGATCTCGGTCATCGCGCCGACCGCGCCGACGGCCCAGCGGATCGTCGGCCTCGTCCAGGCGGCCAGCCGCAACCGCAAGATCTCCTTCGTGGATGTCGAGAATGCAGAGGCGATCGTCGCCCGGCTGCCGCGACTGCAGGTGGTCACCATGCCGGCCGAGACCTTCGGCGGCAGCCCCAAGGTGCCGGCCGACGACGTTCACACGGTCGGCGCTTCGTACCGGCTGATGGCGCGGTCGAGCCTCGCACGCTCCGTGGCGGCCGACGTCACGCAGCACCTGTTCGAGCTGCGCAGCGCGATGGCGAACGTCACGCCGGCCGCCGACTACGTTCAGGCCCCCGCCTATGACGGCACCGTCGGCGCGACCAGCGCGAGGCTGCCCATCCATCCCGGCGCCGTCGATTATTACGAGCGCGAGCAGCAGAGCTTCATCGAGCGCTACGAGACCTGGATCTACCTGCTCGCCTTCCTGGGCGGCGGCATCGGCTCCGCGCTCGCGTGGATCGGCCAGCGCCTGTCGCGCCTGCGCCGCGAGCGCGTCGAGGAGGCCACCGACCGCCTGCTGCAGATCCGTCAGGAGGCGCAGGAGACGCCGGATTCCGGACGTCTCGAGATCCTGGCCCGGGAGATCGACGATCTCGCGGGCGACATCGCCAAGCATGCCCTGGAGCGCCCGACCGAGGCCCGGACGATGTCGGCGGCGACCATCGCCATCGACGCGGCCCGTTCGACGGTGAAGCGCGCCATCACGGCTGGCCGGAGCGCGGATGACGGCTTGGGCCTGGCCGGCAGAGCCGTCGCGGCAGACGCGGCCCAGACGCCGGCATGACCCGATGCGGCGGCCCACCGCCGTACCACCCGGGCTTCGGCCCGCACCAAGGAAGGACGACGCCATGAGTAAGGGATATCCCTCGATGACCGCCCTGCTGGGGCTGCTGGCGGTGGCCGGCTACCAGAACCGCGACCGGATCGCCGAGTGGCTCGGCGGCCACGCCAAGGATCCGGCGCGGTCGCCGGCACCGCAGGTCCCGCCCGCGACGGGTTCGACGATTCCGGCGAACCTGGATCGC
>NZ_BACT01000014.1:0-15314 GCF_000333255.1 Methylobacterium sp. B1
ACGGCCGACTATGCCGGCTGAAGGTCGGCTCGTTCTGCCCGGGCATCCGGACCCGGGGCCTGCCGCGGCACAATTCGGTGATCCTGCTGTTCGACCAAGATGTCGGCCGGGTCGACACGGTGATCGAGGCGGGCCGCGTCAATGCCTACCGGACCGCCGCCGCCGACGCGGTGGCGGCCAGCGTCCTCGCCCGGCCGGATTCGGCGGTGCTCGCCGTTTTCGGGGCGGGGAACCAGGCGGAGTTCGAGTGCGCGGCGCTCGCCCGGATCCTGCCGATCCGGACGGTGCTGGTGGTCGCCCGGGACGCCGCCAAGGTCGCGGGCTTCGCCGAGCGCCTGGCGGGGCAGGGGGCCTCGGGGATCGCCGTGCGGGCGGCCGCGCCCCGGGAGGCCTGCGCGGCCGCCGACGTGATCGTCACGGCGACGCCGGCCCGCGCGCCGCTGTTCGAGGCCGACTGGGTCCGCCCCGGCACGCATGTCGCCGCCATGGGGGCGGACGCGAAGGGCAAGCAGGAGCTGCCCCCGGCCCTGCTGGAGCGGGGGCAGCTGTTCTGCGACCTGCCGGAGCAGTCGCGCACCATCGGGGAATTCCAGCACGCCTCCGCGGGGGCTTCCGCCGGCCTGCGGGCCCTCGGCGACGTGCTCCGGACCGGGGAGGGGGGCCGGACCGATCCGGAGGCGATCACCGTGTTCGACTCCTCCGGCATCGCCCTGCAGGACCTGACCATCGCCCGGGCGATCCTCGCCAAAGCCGACGCGCGCTTGTAGGGGAGGCCGGCGCCGGCCCTCCCCCGCCCCGGCGGAGGACGGACGGCATGCAGGACAGGCAGATCCGGGTCATCGGCATCGGCACGGGCGACCCCGAGCACCTGACCCTCCAGGCGGTGCGGGCGCTTGCCGACGTCGACGCGGTGTTCGTCCTCGACAAGCGCGCCGAGACCGCCGACCTCGTCGAGATCCGCCGCCGGATCTGCGCGGCCCATATCGCCAAGCCCCATCGGGTCGTCACCGTGGAGGACCCGCCCCGGGAGCGCCGCCCGGCCGATTACGGCGGCACCGTCGCGGCCTGGCACGCGGCCCGGGCCGAGCGCTTGGAGGCGGCCTTCGCCGCGCATCTCCGGCCGGGGGAGGTGGGGGCGATCCTGGCCTGGGGGGACCCGGCCCTCTACGACAGCGTGCTCCGCATCCTCGACCGCATCGCCGACCGCGGGCGCGTCGCCGTCACCCGGACGGTGATCCCCGGCCTGACGAGCGTGCAGGTGCTCGCCGCCCGTCACGGCGTGCCGCTGAACGGCATCGGCGGGTCGGTGCTGATCACCACGGGCCGCCGCCTCGCGGCGGGCTGGCCGGCGGACGCCGAGAGCGTCGTGGTGATGCTCGACGGCGACCCGGCCTTCGGCCATCTCGACCCGGACCTGACGATCTACTGGGGCGCCTATCTCGGCGGCCCGGACGAGATCCTGCTCTCCGGCCGGCTGGGCGATACGGGCGACGCGATCCGCCGGGTCCGGGCGGAGGCCCGGGACCGCCACGGCTGGATCATGGACATCTACCTGCTGCGCCGTGACCGCGCCGCCACGGACAGGACCGGCAAACCCGCTTAGACCGCCGCCATGCTGCGCCTGCGGGACTATCAGCGCGCCAGCCTCGACGCGCTCTCGGCCGCCTGGGCGCGGGGAGAGGCGGACGATGCGGCGCCCGGCCACCTGATCGTGCTGCCCACCGGGGCCGGCAAGGCGCTGGTCATCGCGGCCCTCGCCCGGGAGACCCTGGAGCAAGACCCCCTCGCCCGGGTGGCGATCGTCACCCACAGCCGCGAACTCGTCGCCCAGAATTTCTCGGAACTGAGCCGCGCCTGGCCGGAGGCGCCGGCCGGGATCTTCTCCGCCGGGCTCGGGCGGCGGGAGGCCGACGCGCAGGTGCTGGTCTGCGGCATCCAGTCGGTGGCCGACCGGCTCGACGCGGTGGGGCCCCGCGACCTCGTGATCGTCGACGAGGCCCACCTGATCCCCCGCGCCGCCGACACCCGCTACGGCCGGTTCCTGGCGGGCCTGCGGGCGATGACCCCCGGGCTGCGGGTGGCGGGCTTCACCGCGACCCCCTACCGGCTCGATTCGGGCCGCCTCGACGCGGGCGAGCACCGGCTGTTCTCCGGCATCGCCTACGAGGCCGACACGTTCACGCTGATCCGGCGCGGCTTCCTGGCACCCCTCGTCTCCAAGGCGACGCTGACCCAGCTCGACGTCTCCGGCGTCGGCCGGCGGGGAGGCGACTACATCCCGGGCGAGCTGGAGGCAGCGGTCAACCGCGACTGGATCACCCGCGCGGCGGTCGCCGAACTCGCGGAATACGGAGGTTCCCGCCGGGCCTGGCTCGCCTTCTGCGCCGGCCTCGCCCATGCGGACGCCGTCCGCGACGCCGTGCGGGCGGAAGGGTATGCCTGCGAGAGCGTCTCGGGCGAGACCCCGCGCCGGGAGCGCGACCGGATCGTGGCGGCGTTCCGGGCCGGACAGATCCGCTGCCTGACCTCGGTGGGCGTGCTCGGCACCGGCTTCAACGTCCCCGAGGTCGATCTGGTGGCGCTGCTGCGCCCGACCCGCAGCACCGGGCTCTACGTGCAGCAGGTTGGCCGGGCGCTGCGCTGCGCCCCCGGCAAGGCCGACGCGCTGATCCTCGATTATGCCGGGCTGGTGCGGATGCACGGTCCCGTGGACGCCGTGACGGTCCGGAGCGCCACCCAGGGCCTAAGCGGGGCAGGGGCCCCGCGCGCCAAGCCCTGCCCCGGCTGCGGCGCCCTGATCGCGCTGAACGCCTCCACCTGCGAGGCCTGCTGGACCGAGCCGGAGGTGGACGCGGACGCCGAGGCCCCGCACGAGGCCGCGGCCGATGACGAGCTGGCGATCCTCTCGGCGGATCCCGGATTGCCGGATCCCGAACCGGCCGGCCCTGCCCCCGCGCCGGAGACCGGCGGGTCCGGGGCCGCCTGGCATCCGGTCACGACCCTGAACCTGGAAGCCGCGCCGGACGGACTCGACCTCGTGCTCGGCTGGCGGGACGGCGCCGCCGAGGCCGGCTGGCGCGTGCGCCTGCGGCCGGAGCGCAGCGGCTACGAGCGGGAGAAGGCGGTGTCCTGGTGGCGGGGTCTCGGCGGCGGGCGCGACGCGCCGATGACCGCCGCGGGCTTCCTGGAGGGCGCCGGGAGCCTGGCGCGGCCGGCCGCCGTCCGTGTCCGACCGGGCCGCGTATCGGAGCAGATCGAGTGTCGCACCCGCGAAGGCCGGATCCTGGGCGAGCGCCGGACGCCCGGTCCCGCCGGCTGACGCCGTCTCCGGATGATCGCTTCGCCGCCATCGGCGCGCCGCAACGGCCCCGACGGGTCCGGAGGCCGTCCGAGGGCCGGGACCGGGGAGGGCGCTCGAACGGCCCTCGAACGGCCCTCGCCCGGCGCGCCGTCCCGGCACCGGTCCCGGTCGCGCCGCCGGGGCCAGCCACAGAGCCGGCCAGGATCCCGGTTACGAACCGGTCCGCTCGACACGCCGAACCTGAGCGCCCAACCGGGTCGGAAGCCGAGCCAAGCCCCCTCGCCCGAGCGAGGATGACGCTTATGTTCCATAATATATCTTATGCGAACTCTGGATATCACCAGAGCGAGGGCCGGTCCCGGGCGGGCCGTGGAACAAAAAATGTACATTTGAAAAACATTTGGGCAACGTTGCCCGCGGCGGGCGCCGGTTTCTGTCACCGTCCGCGCACCGGCCCCTGCGTTCCGTGCGTCTGCCGACCGCCCTGACGCCTGACCGGTTCGACTTCAGAGCCGCACCGAGGCCGCGCACCGGCCAGCGGGACGGGCCGGGCGATCACCCGGGGAGGGCTGTTCGGGCCCCCTCCCCGCGGCACGACTGTCCGCCGCATCGCCGCGGGCGCCCGCGGTGCCGTGCGGTGCCATGGCGTCGACGGGATCGCCCGAGGTGCGCTGGTCCAAGCAGCCCGATGCCGGCTCCTGTATTCGCGCCCCCGGGCGGTGGCTAGCTGCGCCGTGCTGAAAGACGAGGCTGATGCGGATCCCCGCACCGAACGCCAACGGCAGCGATGAGGGAGGCCCGACGCCGCGCCCGCGTCGCTCTTGTTCGTATCGGATTGTTTCAGACCTGTCCGGTGCGACAAAAATGATCTTTCTCACGACTGGAACGGTCCTGCGGATCCATTGTTACCGGGCTTCGTGAATGCCTGATGCGGGCATTTCCACCCCTCTGGAGAATGGAGAGAACCGATGAGGATCGTGACCGGCGTCGCCACCCTGGCCGTGCTGGCGGGTCTCGCTGCCCCCGTTCAGGCCGCATCCGGACGGGCGGTTGAGGCCCTCCGGGCCGGCGCCCTTCCCACCGCGTACGCTCAGTTCCGTGGCGGCTGGCACCATGCCGGTTGGGGAGGCTGGCACCGCGGCGGGTACGGCCGCTGGGGCTACGGCGACCGCCGCGGTCCCGGCGTGGGGGCGGCCGTGGGGGCCGGCCTGCTCGGCTTCACCGCCGGCGCGGTGATCGGCTCGGCGGCGGCCAACGCCGCGGCGCGGCCCGTGGCCGTCTACGGGGCGCCCGCACCCGTCTACGCCGCCCCGGTCGTCGTGCGCGGCTCGGCGTCCTGCGCCGCCCGCTACGCCTCCTACGACCCGGCCTCCGGGACCTACCTGGGCTATGACGGCCTGCGCCATCCCTGCCCGTAGGCCCCTCCCGCTTCTGCCCCGACGGGAGCGGGCCCCGGCCGCCCGGCGCGGCCGGGGCCCGCCGCATCCCTATTGGTCGAGGGCGTTCTCGCGGACGTCCTTGGCCCTGCCCCGCCCCTGCTCGGCCTGTCCACGGAGCTTCTGCGCACGGCCCTCCGCCTTGAGGGCCTCGTCCTCCGTCAGGTTGCCGACCCCGCGCTTCGCGCTTCCGATCGCCTCGTTGGTCAGGCCCTTGAGCCGATCGACCGCACCCGCCGTGGTCGGGGTGTCGTCGGCGCAGGCCGGGCCGGCGAGGGCGAGGGCGAGGGCGAGGACGCTGCCGCCCAGGGTCATCATCGATCTGCTGCGCATCCGGAATCTCCCGTTCTGTGCGAGGGAGCGCGGTTTACGGGCGGGGCGCGCCCGGGCAATGGTGCAGCCGTATCGGATCGGCCGGAATCGAACCGGTATCCCGGGACCGGCTCCCTGCGCGGGCGGCCCGATCGTCTCCGATCCCCGCCCGCATCCAGGGCTCGGCCTCCGCCCCGGCGGCCACGCGCATCGGGCCGGAGGCGGGACCGACGACGCCACCTCGGCACCCTCCTCCGCGCTCTGGGAAGCGAAAGCTGAGCCCGGATCCGGTGGGCCCGGCGGTTTATCGGAACCGCGGCCGCAGCCGTCCGAGGAGATCCTGGCCCGGGAACCGGAACGGCGGCATCCGCAGGTCCGGCGCGGGCTCATCCCCGGGGATCGGCCCCTCGGCGAAGCGCGCCCCGGCGGACCAGAATCCGTCCCGCCACGTGCCGATCATCCCGAGACCGACGGGCTCCCGCGTCGCGTCGGGCCGCAGCCGACCCGCGGCCCAGACGCGCTGCCAGCACCGCCGCCGCGACAGGTCGGCGTCGCGCCAGCCCAGCCGCGCATAGCCGGCCGCCGCGAAGATGCGGTCCCCGGCAAACTCCTCCGGAATCCACACCCAGCTCGAGAACACGTGGACCGCATCGGCGCGAAAGCCGGCGGGATCCACCGCCCGGGTGTAGGCGCTGAGCGCCCTCGCCCGGTGCCGGCCGACATGCCGGCGCAGGCGGCCCGGCAGTGGCAGCGCCTCCGGGAAGGCGGCGGCGTCGAGGCGGCTCGGCGCCGCGCCGCGCTCCAGCGCGTAGGTGCTGTCCACGAGGTGCATCCAGGGTTCGAGGTCGACCTCCCAGGCCTGCTCCGCCGGCGCGAAGCGGCGGACC
The DNA here is from genome assembly GCF_000333255.1 of Methylobacterium sp. B1. Lineage (NCBI taxonomy): Bacteria > Pseudomonadati > Pseudomonadota > Alphaproteobacteria > Hyphomicrobiales > Methylobacteriaceae > Methylobacterium > Methylobacterium sp. B1. The sequence continues at coordinate 5,937 of NZ_BACT01000014.1, forward strand.
CGTCCCGCGATCAGGCGGTCGGCGACGCGCCGGGCCGGCTCGGGAGCCCAGTCCGGCCCGGCCTCGGTCACGCGCAGCAGCGTCGAGGGCCCATGCGCCCAGACCGCCTCGGCCAAGCGGGCGAAGTCGGCCTCGGGCTCGTCGCGGCCGACCTTGCGCACCAGGATCTTCGAGCCGTCGGCGAGGTCGTCCAGCATCTTGCGCTTGAGATGGGCCAGCCGGCCGTATTCCCGCTCCAGCAGCACCTCCGGCGCGATCGAGCCGGCCGGATGTCCGGTATTCGCCCAGATGTTGTAGGCCAGGCTGTGACAATAGTAGGTACCGCCCGCGCTCACGGAGAGCCGCAGGTCGCCCGGCACGCCGAAATCCGCGAAGCCGCAGCGCAGGCCGCGGATCAGGTCCGCCATCGGCGTGTAGGAGAAGCGTAGCAGGCCGGAGGGCTCGACCCCCCCGTAGCGCTGCACGAAGCCGAACTCGCAATTGTCCCCGAGGCTCCGAAAGGCGTGGAGCCGTTCGGCGAGGGGCGCCCCCGTCATCCTGATCCCGGTCACTGCATCCGCTCTGTCTCGCGCTCTGTCTTGCGCTCTGTCTCGCCGAGCCCGTCGCCCCCGGTCGCGACGGGGCAGGGCCCTTCTCCCGTCCCCGCCCCGGCGGGCGCCGCGCTCAGCCGTCCAGCGGCACCTCCAGGCGGAAGCAGGCGCCCTTCCCCCGGGCCGGGATCGTCAGGCTGCCGCCGAGCTGGCGCGTGAGGCTGCCGACCACCCGCATGCCGAGGCTCTTCGAGTTGCGTCCGATCTCGAATTCCGCCGGCAGCCCGATCCCGTCATCGGCGACCTCGACCACGAGGCTCCCGGGCTGGCGCTCGGCGCGGATCCGGATCTCGCCGCCTCCCGGGTGCGTCTCGGGCGGATAGGCGTATTTGAGCGCGTTGGTGACGAGTTCGTTGACCAAGAGGCCGATGGGAATCGCCCGGTCGGCCGAGATCCGCTGCGGGCAGGCCGTGCAGGCGAGCCGCTGGCCCGGCACGCCGCTGGCGAGGTTGGCCACCAGCTTCTCCAGGAAGGGCGCGAGGTCGAGTTCGCCCGGGACCCCCTCCCCTTCGCCCGCCGCCTTGTCGCCGTCCTTGTCACCTTGCCGCCAGAGCTGGTCGTGGACGCTCGCGATCGCCTCGACGCGGCTGCGCGCATCCGCCAGGGCCATCTGCACGGCCGGGTCTTCGGCGGCCCGGGCCTGGAGGGCGAGCAGGCTCGCCACGATGGCGAGGCTGTTCTTGACCCGGTGGCTCATCTCGCGGGCGAGCAGGTCCTGCCGGGCGAGGGCGGCCCGCAGCAGGCTCTCGGTGCGCTGGCGCTCGATGGCGCCGCCGAGCAGGTTGGCGAAGCCCTGCATGAAGGCGATGTCGGCCTCCTCGAACATGCCCTCCCGGGTGTCGTCCACCTCCAGCACCCCGAAGGCGCCGTCCCGGTTCTCGATCAGCACGTTGATCGCCCGGCGGATGCCGTGATCGGCCATGAGCTGCGGCGTCCGGAACCGGGTCTCGTCGGCGAGGTGGTTCGAGATCACCGGCCGCCCGGTCTTGAGGGCGAAGCCCGCCGGGGAGGCGAGGTCCGCCCCGATCCGGGCCTGCCCGATCACGTCGGGCCCCCAGCCGACACCGGCCCGGACCAGCAGGGTGTCGGCGCCGCGCTGGTACTCCAGGGCCTTGCAGAACTCGGCGCCCATGCCCTGCGCGCACAGCTCCGCAGCCCGCTGCAGCAGGTGGTCGACATCGGTGCCGCGCAAAGCCTCGACGCCGAACTCGGACAGGATCGCCTGCTGGCGCAGGCGATAGTCGAGATCGGGGGGCGCGGGGGGGCGGGCCGCCTCGGGGCTGGGTTCCACTTCGGTCTGGTCGGTATGCGCTGTCATGGGAGCTGTGAGACTAGCAGGAAGGCGGGCCCGGCGCGAAGCGTCGCCGCTCGGACGGGCGCACCCGTCGTCGCACCCTGGCCGGGGTCCGGAGCCCCCGGCCCCGTCCGGCGTTCGCCCATCGGATACGACGCGCGGAGCGCAGGAGGCGCCAGGCATGGCCCACGACGTGAACGGACTCTCCGACAAGGCCCTCTCGATCTTCGCCTTCGCGGCCTATCACCGCCTCGTCAGCGGCGAAAAGGTCACCGCGGTGATCCGCCGGGACGGCGCCGGCCACGAGGCCGATCCGGAGGGGGTCAAGGAGTTGGAGGGGCGCGGCCTCGTCACCGCCGGCGAGACCGACATCGACCTCGGCGAGACCGCGCAGGCGGCGGTCGAGACGATGGTCGCGGCCCTGCGCCGGGAGGTCGGCCGGTGAGCCGGGAACGGGTCGATCCGCCTGCGGCATTCCGGCCGTGGAAACCCGGGAATGCCCCTGCCCCGGGGCGCCTTTCCCCGCATCCACGATGGAGACGCACATGACCGCCAAGGCGAAGGTGAAGACCGGGGACGATGTCACCTACAAGTGGGGCCAGGGCATCGTCTCGGGCGAGGTGACCAAGGTCCACACCCAGGATGTCAAGAAGACCATCAAGGGCAACACGGTCAAGCGCGAGGCCTCGAAGGCGGAGCCGGCCCTGGAGATCAAGACCGCCAAGGGCAAGACGGTGCTGAAATCCGTCTCGGAGGTTAAGGTCAAGTCTGCATAAGCGCCCAACCTGTGCGTGCCGTGATCTTGCGCACATCGCTTTCTGCTTAAGGTCTCGCCGGGAGCGGGGCGGCGGCTATCTGTAACGGTTCCAGCCTTCGAAGCCGGGACCGCCGCATGACCATTCCCCTCAGGCTCACCCTGAACGGACAGCCGCGCGAGATCGCCCTCGACGATCCGCGCGTCACCCTCCTCGATCTCCTGCGCGAGCGCCTCGGCCTGACGGGCGCCAAGAAGGGCTGCGACCGCGGCCAGTGCGGCGCCTGCACGGTGCTGGTGGACGGGCGGCGCATCAACAGCTGCCTGACCCTCGCCGCGAGCCTCGACGGGGCCGAGGTGCTGACCATCGAGGGGCTCGCCGAGGGCGACCGGCTGCACCCCGTCCAGGCGGCCTTCATCGCCCACGACGGCTTCCAGTGCGGCTTCTGCACCCCCGGCCAGATCATGAGCGCGGTCGGCCTGATCCGCGAGGGCCACGCCGGTACCGATCCGGAGCGCATCCGCGAGGGCATGAGCGGCAATCTCTGCCGCTGCGGCGCCTACGCGGGCATCCTGGAGGCCGTAAAGGACGCGGCCGGCCAAGCGGAGCACCGGGAGGACGCGGCGTGAGGACCTTCGACTACATCCGCCCGGCGAGCGTGCCGGAGGCCGTGGCGGCCGGGCAGGTTCCGGGTACCGCCTTCCTCGCCGCCGGCACCAACCTCGTCGACCTGATGAAGGGCGGCGTCGCCACCCCGGAGCGGGTCGTCGACATCACCCGGCTCCCCGGCCTGTCGTCGATCGAGCGGCTGCCGGACGGCGCCACCCGAATCGGCACGCTGGTGCGCAACAGCGACCTCGCCCACGACGCGATGTTCGAAAAAACCTACCCGATGGTGGCCGAGGCCCTGCTGGCCGGCGCCTCGGCGCAATTGCGCAACGCCGCCACGGTCGGCGGCAACCTGATGCAGCGCACCCGCTGCCCCTTCTTCACCGACGCGGTCTCGCCCTGCAACAAGCGCGCGCCCGGCTCCGGCTGCGCGGCCCTGGGGCACGCCACCCGCATCCACGCGGTCCAGGGCTGGAGCGAGCACTGCATCGCCACCCACCCGTCCGATTTCTGCGTGCCGCTCGCCGCCCTCGACGCGGTGGTGGAGATCGCCGGGCCGGACGGCGCCCGGGAGGTGCCGCTCACCGACTTCCATCGGCTACCCGGCGACCATCCGGAGCGGGAGACCGACCTGCAGCCGGGCGAGCTGATCACAGGCCTGCGCCTGCCCCCCGAGGCGGCGTCCTTCCGGGGCCATGCCCGCTATCTCAAGGTCCGCGACCGCACATCCTACGCCTTCGCGGTGGTCTCGGCGGCGGCCGCCCTCACCCTGGAGGCCGGCGGCCGGATCGGGCAGGCCCGGCTCGCCCTGGGCGGGCTGGCGCTGAAGCCCTGGCGGGTGGCGGAGGCCCGAGCGGCGCTCGCCGGACAGGCACCTCCCCCGAGGCCTTCGCGAAGGCCGCCGCCGCGGCGCTGGCCGGCGCCAAGCCCACCGGCGAGGCCAACGCCTTCAAAATCGAACTCGCCCGCCGGGGGCGATCCGCGCGCTGACCCAGGCCGCCGCCGGGACGCCCGCCCGGATCCCGGCGCTCCCCGCCTCCCCGTTCGGCATCGTCTGAGGAGACCCGCATGACCGCGACCTCCACGCCCGCCTCGAACCGCCCCGCCGGCGCGATCCGGCACGGCTCCAGCATCGGCCAGCCGCTGACCCGGCGCGACGGCCCCCTCAAGGTGACGGGCCAGGCCCGCTTCTCCGCCGACAACCTGCCCCCCGGGACCCTCCACGCGGCGCTCTGCGTCGCCCGGATCGCCCGCGGTCGCGTCACCGGCCTCGATGTGGCCGCCGCCGAGGCCCATCCCGGCGTCGTGGCGGTGATGCGGCCGGGGCACGCCCCGGCGCTCGCCAAGGATCCGGATGCCAAGGACGGGCCGTTCACCTTCCGCCTCGACCTCCTGCAGAACGACCGGGTCCGCTACGCCAACCAGCCCATCGCCGTGGTGATCGCCGAGACCCTGGAGGCGGCCACCGAAGGGGCCCGGCTGCTCGCCCCGACCTACGCGGCCGAGACCCCGCGGATCGGGCTCGATTCCGGCGAGGCCTTCACGCCGGATTCGGTCGGCGTCGGCGCGCCGCCGGTGGAGACCGACGGCGACGTCGAGGCCGGGCTCGCGGCCGCGTCGAAGACGATCGCCGCCACCTACGAGACGCCGGCCCAGTACCACAATGCCATGGAGCCCCACGCGGCGGTGGCCAGCTGGGACGGGGACCGGCTGACGCTCCTGATGCCGACCCAGGCGCTCGCCATGTCGCAGGCCCGGCTCGCCGGCCTGTTCGGCATCCGCCCCGAGGACATCCATATCGACAGCCCCTATCTCGGCGGCGGTTTCGGCTCGAAGGGCGTGCCGGCCGGGCCGCAGGTGCTCGCCTGCATGGCGGCCAAGCTCGTGGGCCGGCCGGTGAAGCTCGTGCCGACCCGGACCCAGATGTACGGTCCCATGGGCCATCGCGGGCCGACCCGGCAGACGATCCGGCTCGGCGCCGACGCCGCCGGCAAGCTCACGGCGCTGGACCACCACATCCGCACCGCCTCGTCGAGCTTCGACGATTTCTTCGAGCCGGCGGGCCGGGCGACCAGCACCCTCTACGCGAGCCCCGCCATCGCCATCCGGCACGAGGCGGTGCGCCTCGACACCGGCACGCCGCTGTTCATGCGCGCCCCCGGCGAGGCCACCGGCAGCGTCGCCCTGGAGAGCGCGCTGGACGAGATGGCGTTCGCGCTCGGCATGGACCCGCTGGAGTTCCGGCTCGCCAACTACGCCGAGGTCGAGCCGATCACCGGCAAGCCGTTCTCCTCGAAGGCCCTGCGGGACTGCTACCGGCGGGGCGCCGAGGCCTTCGGCTGGGCCGGGCGCCCGCTCCAGCCCCGCCAGACCCGCGACAGGGACGGGTTCCTGGTCGGCACCGGCATGGGCACCGCCACCTTCCCGGCGCTGATCTTCGAGGGGATGGCCCGGGCCGAGATCCGCGCCGACGGCACCGGCACGGTGGAGCTCGGGGCGATCGACATGGGCCAGGGATCCTGGACGGCGCTCGCCCAGATCGCCGCCGACGGGCTCGGGATCGGGATGGACGCCCTCACCTTCAGGATGGGCTCCTCGGACCTGCCGAATGCCGGGATCGCGGGGGGCTCCGGCCACACCGCCACCGCCGGCGGCGCGATCCACGCGGCCGCCGCCGACGTGATCCGGCAGCTCGCGGAGCTGGCCACCAACGACCCCGCCTCCCCGCTCTACGGCGCCGGCAATGCCGGCGTCACCGCGGCGGACGGGCGGCTCACCCGGCGCGACGATCCGGGCCGGGGCGAGTCCGTCACGGACATCCTCAAGCGGGCCGGCCGCGCCAGCATCGAGGGCCAGGGCAAGGCCGGGGCCGATCCGGCCGCGCAGGCGTCCTACGCCATGCACGCCCACGGCGCGGTCTTCGCCGAGGTGAAGGTCGATCCCGATCTCGGCCAGATCCGGGTGAGCCGCCTCACCGGTGCCTTCGCGGCGGGCCGGGTGATCAACCCGCGCCTCGTCCAGAGCCAGTATTACGGCGGGATGATCTGGGGCCTGTCCTTCGCCCTGCACGAGCGGGCCGAGATGGATCCGCGGACCGGCCGCTTCCTCAACGACAATCTCGCCGAGTACCACGTGCCGGTGAACGCCGACGTGCCCGCCATGGAGGCGATCCTGGTCCACGAGGACGATGCGGTGGTGAACGCGCTCGGCGTGAAGGGCGTCGGCGAGATCGGCATCACCGGCACGGTGGGGGCCATCGCCAACGCGGTCTGGCACGCCACCGGCGTTCGGGTGCGCGAGATGCCGATCACCCTGGACAAGCTGCTGGGCTGACCGAACGGCCGGACCGAAGGCCGATCCCGTCCCGGGTGCGTCGCAGCGCCCGGGATTTTTGAGTATGGGCATACCCACCGGCGGCCGGCGGTCGCCGCAGCAGCACGGAGACCGGTATGCCTCTCACCAGCGACATTCGCGGCGTCGTGCCGATCGCCCCGACGCCGTTCCATCCGGATGGCCGGATCGACGAGGTCTCCCTCGACCGGATGACCGATTTCTTCGGGGCTGCGGCCGTCGACGGCCTGACGATCCTCGGCCAGCTCGGTGAGGCCGGCAAGCTCGACCACGCGGAGGGCCTCGCGGTGGCCAAGCGCGTCCTCGGGCGCACCCGGCTGCCGGTCATCGTCGGCGTCACGGCGCCGGGCTTCGCGGCCATGCGGGCCCTCGCCCGGGAGGTGATGGGGCTGGGCGCCGCCGGCGTGATGATCGCGCCGCCCAACACGCTGCGCACCGACGACCAGGTGGTCGGCTATTACCGCACCGCCGCCGAGGCGATCGGGCCGGACGTGCCCTTCGTGCTGCAGGATTACCCCCTCACCTTCTCGGTCCAGATGACCCCGGGGGTGATCCGCCGGATCGTGTCGGAGAACCCCTCCTGCGTGATGCTCAAGCACGAGGACTGGCCCGGCCTGGAGAAGATCTCGGCGCTGCGCGGCTTCGAGCGCGACGGCTCCATGCGCCACATCTCCATCCTCGTGGGGAATGGCGGCCTGTTCCTCGATTTCGAGACCGAGCGCGGCGCCGACGGGGCCAATACCGGCTACGCCTTCCCGGAGATGCTGGTCGACGTGGTCCGCCTCGGCCGGGCCGGCGAGCGCGACGCCGCCCACGACCTGTTCGACGCCCACCTCCCCTATCTGCGCTACGAGCAGCAGCAGGGCCCGCTGGGGCTCGCGGTGCGGAAATACGTGTTCATGCGCCGGGGAATTTTTTCATCCGACGCCCAGCGCAAGCCGTCGCAGGCGCTCACCGCGCAGGCGAAGGCCGAGGTCGAGTACCTGCTGGCCCGCCTCGCCCGCATCGACGCGCGGGCGCGGCTCGCGGGCTAGAACGCCCCCTGCCCGGTCGGAGAGCCGGGCCCTCCGGCGCCATCCGTTCCGGCGCGAGGCCGGCGATCCCCGGGCTCGCGCCGCGGGCGCCGGCTCACGGGAGCCGGAAGGCGATGACCGAATCGCCCGGCGTGGTGCCGAGCGAGCCGTGCCCGCCCGCCGCGATCACCACGTATTGCCGGCCGTCCTTGCCGCGATAGGTCATCGGCGTGGCCTGACCGCCGGCCGGCAGCGTCATGGACCACAGGACCGCCCCGGTCTGCATGTCGTAGCCGCGGATACGGTCGTCGAGCGTGGCGGCCGTGAACGCGACGCCGCCGGCCGTGGCCAGGGTACCGCCATGGGCCAGCATACCCATGGCGAACGGGATCGGGACCGCGACCCCGCCGATCTTCTGCCCGGCGACGGTGCCGTTGCGGTGCCTCCAGGCGGTTGTGCCGTCCGCGAGGTTCACGCCGACCCGCACGCCCCAGGGCGGCGCGTTGCACGGGACGCCGAGGGCCGAGCGCATGTGCGCGATGGACACCGCGTAGGGGCCGCCGAGATTCTCGTTGCCCGGGGCGGAATCCGGATCGGTGGTGATGAGGCGCCGGTCGGGCTCGTTCGCCGGGCGCGGGAGCAGGCGGTAGAGGTAGGGCAGGTATTGCGGCGTCGCGATCATCCAGTGATGCACCGGATCGACGGCCACCGAGCCCCAGTTTGACACCCCGATTTTGCCGGGCCAGATGATCGCGCCGCCTGACGCCTGCGGCGGCGTGAACGGGTTGCCGTCGTAGCGGTTCGACCGGAAGGCGAGACGGCACTGGATCTGGTCGAAGGGCGTGACGCCCCACATGTCGGCCTCCCTCAGCGGAGCCGGCGTGAAGCGGAGCGACGAGACCGGCTGGACCGGAGACGGCGCCTCTCCCGGGATGTCGGTCCGGGTCGAGACCGAGACCTCGGAGACCGGCCGGATCGGAGCGCCGGTGCGGCGGTCGAGGACCCAGACATTGCCGACCTTGGTGGGGATCAGGATCGCCGGCACCGTCCCGTCGCCCTGCGGCAGGGTCAGGAGGACCGGCTGGGACGGATTATCGCGGTCCCACAGGTCGTGATACGTGGTCCGGAAGGCCCAGCGCAGCCTGCCGGTCTCCAGGTCGAGAGCCGCCAGGGCGTCGACGAGGGCCTCGTCCGCCTTCGACCGGGACACGCCGACCTGATCGGGCGCCCGGTTGCCGAACGGCACGTAGACGAGCCCCAGAGCCTCGTCGGCCGAAAACTGCGTCCAGGCCACCGCCGAGTTGGGCTCGTAGAGCGCACCGGGCTGCAGCGGTTCGGTCGCGTCGGGCTTGCCGGCGTCGAACTTCCAGACGATCGCGCCGGTGCGCACGTCGAAGGCGCGGATCACGCCCGACGGATTCTCCGCGTAGTAATTGTCGGCGATCGCGCTCCCGAGGACGACGAGGTTCCGGGTCACCAGCGGCGCCGAGGTCTGCTGATAGGCGGCACGCCGGAGGTTCGGCATCTGCGCCGTCAGATCGACGAAACCGTCCGCCCCGAAGGTCCGGCACGGGAGTCCGGTATCGGCATTCAGCGCGTAGAGCCGCGCATCGACCGAGGCGGCGATGATCCGGCGCGGGCATTCGGCGACCGCCGCCGCGACGGCGCCGGCCGTCGCCGGATCCGCCTCCGCCGGCGGCGCGTAGCCGGTCGAGTCGTTGTAGGACACGCCGCGACAGGTCTGGTGCTGGTACTGGCCTCCCGCG
>NZ_BACT01000013.1:0-9344 GCF_000333255.1 Methylobacterium sp. B1
GGCACGGCAGCGGGCCCCCGGGGCGTGGGCCGCCGCCCGCAGGGCGTGCACGTTGCGGGCGTCGTGGATCAGCGCCGGCAGTTCGCGCGAGCCGTAGGCGATGCAAAGCGGCTTCGCCACCGCCGGACGGCGCAGGGGGGACAGGGTCTCGACCTCCGCGTCGGTGAGGCTCAGCTTGGCGTCCAGCTCGGTCTGGCGGATCGGCGCGAGGTCGTAGACGCCGGAGATGGCCAGCCCCGCCGCCACCGCCGGATGGCCCAGATGCAATGCGGTGAGCAGCCCGCCGGCCGACCAGCCCGACAGGATCAGGGGGCCGCGGATCCCGTGCGCGGCCCCGTGGGCGGCGAGCCAGTCGAGGGCCGCGCCGATCTCCGCCACGATCCGGGTGAGGCTCGCCTCCGGCGCCAGGGTGTAGCCGACCATCGCCACCGACCAGCCGGCGGCGTTCGGGCCCTGCGCGAAGCAGGCGAACAGCTCCCGCGCGCCGCGCTGCCAGTAGCCGCCATGGATGAAGACCAGGCAGGGCGCCGCCCCGTCCCGGGCCGGGTAGAGGTCGAGGGCGTTGCGGGGGCCCGGGCCGTAGGGCACGTCGAGGCCCGCCGGATGCGCGGCCCGGTAGGCGGCCGAGGCGGCATTCCGGGCGGCCACCTGGGCGGCGCTGTCGGCCACCGCGCGGGTGTTGTCGTAGCAGGCGTCCCGCGCCTCCTGCGCGAGGGCGTTCCAGCGGCGGCGCGGATCCGCGGGGGTCGGATCGTCCAGGCGGAACTCCAGCACCATCGCATCCGTCTCAGGCCTTCGGTCGCCCGCACCATGGCAGGCGGTCGGGCCCGGGTCGAGGCGGATCAGAAGCCGGGCCAGGCCCCCGGGAGGGTGCCGCCGTAGCCCCAGCCCGTGAAGGGCGGGGCCGCGACCCGCTCGCGCGTCGCCGGAGCGAAGGCCGGGACGAGCGGCCGCTGCCAGACCCGCCAGTCCGGCCGGTCCCGTGCCGCCCTTCGGGCGAGGGTCCGGTCGATGTCGGACGCGACGCGATGGCGCGGCGTCCCGGCCGGTGGCCGGGCCTCGGCCGGGGCGGCCAGCAGCAGGGCCGCCGGCAACAGGGTCGCGAGGATCGGGGCGGCGCGGATCGGGGCGGCGAGGATCGGAGCGGGACGGCGACGCATGGTTCGGGCTCCCAGGGGCGGTCTCCGGCGGCCTCCCCCGAGAGCGACGCTCGGACGCCGCACCGGTTCCCGGGACCGGTCGGGCGGTCCGGGCGTTGCCCGGGATCCCCGAAGCGCCGAAAACCCCGTAGGAATCCGGGCGCCCCATCCGGGCCGATTCGCGCGCGGTTGCAGGACGCCATCCATGACAGAGCCCGCACAGACCGTCCCGCCGCCCTCCGGCCCGCCCGATCCGGTGGCGCTGCTCGGGACGCTCGTCGCCTTCGACACGGTGAGCGACCGCTCGAACCTGCCGCTGATCGACTGGGCCGAGGCCTATTGCCGGGGCCACGGCGCCGCGGTGGAGCGGGTGCCGGATCCGACCGGCCGGAAGGCGGCGCTGCTGGTCAGCGTCGGGCCGTTCGAGACCCACCCCGGCTACGTGCTCTCCGGCCACAGCGACGTGGTGCCGGCCGAGGGCCAGCCCTGGTCGTCGGACCCGTTCGCCCTGCGGGAGGCGGGGGGGCGGCTCTACGGGCGCGGCACCTCCGACATGAAGGGGTTCCTCGCGGTCTGCCTCGCGCTCCTGCCCGAAATGGTCGCGGCGGATCTCGCCACCCCGATCCACCTCGCGATCTCGTACGACGAGGAGGTGGGGTGCCTCGGCGTGCGCCCGCTGATCGCCCGGATGCTCGAGCGCGTGCCGCGGCCGCTCGGCTGTTTCGTGGGCGAGCCCACCGGGATGGATGTGGTGGTCGGCCACAAGGGCAAGTCGGCCGCCCGCCTCACCTTCCGGGGCAGGGCCAGCCACTCGGCCCTGGCGCCCCAGGGTGTCAACGCGGTGGAATACGCCGCCCGCTTCATCGAGCATGTCCGCCTGTCCGCGGAGACCATCGCCCGGGACGGGGCCCGCGACCCGCTCTACGACGTGCCCCACACCACCGGCCTGTCGAGCGTGGTCCGGGGCGGCACGGCGCTCAACATCGTGCCCGACACCTGCAGCGTCGCGTTCGAGTACCGGGCCATCGGCGCGGACGATGCCGCGGCGCTGGCGGCCGCGGCGATCGGGTACGCCACCGGGACGCTGGCGCCGCTGATGCGGGCCGGCGATCCGGCCTGCGGCGTCGATGTCGAGCCGCTGATCGATTATCCGGGCCTCGACACCGATCCGGAGGCCGAGATCGTGACCCTGGCCAAGCGCCTCGCGGGCCGCAACGGCCACGCCAAGGTTTCGTACGGCACGGAGGGTGGGCTGTTCGAGCGGCTCGGCGGCGTGCCCGCCGTGGTGATCGGACCGGGCTCCATCGCCCGGGCCCACCGGGCCGACGAGTACGTCACCCGGGACGAACTTGAGGCGTGCGCGGGCTTCGTGCGGCGGCTGATCCGCACCTGCACGACCGGCTCCGCGTCCTCGTCCCGAGGGGCGCTCCCAGTCTGAACCAACATCCGCGCCGGTCGAGCGCGCTTCCGGCCCGCAGGGCGTCCGCCGCGCGGCGCGACCTCACCAGGGGATGCGGCCGAAGCGGTCGACCAGCCGCCGGGACTCGGCTTCGCTCTCGGCTCTCGACGTCCCGCCCTGGCCGACATCCGAGCTTCCGGAGCCGGGATGCACCAGGCGGCACACCAGCGGCAGGACGAAGTTGTGGCGCGCGAGGTGTATGTTGGGGCCGCCGAGCCGAAGCACGTCGGCGTGCCACGGGCGGATCTGAACGGCGTTCTCGAGAGTGCCGGGCGCCGTCGCCTCGACGAGGTGGGCGCGGCGCAGGCCGGTCTCGGCTGAGGCGTCCGAGTCTGCGTTGCCGCCGCCCGTGATCGAAGACGCGCTGCGCACCGCCGGGGCCGGCCCGCACGGGGCGCTTCGGGGGCCAGGATCTGCACGCGGCCGGCGGGGCCGCGCGAAACCTTTGCGCCGCTCGCGGCTTGGATCAGCGCCTTGGATCGGCGGCCCGAACCGGGCCGGATCGGGAGACCGTTCAGCGCATGGCCAGCCTCAGCGTCGCAATCGCGTTCAGCGTCCGCCTGCTCCTCGTGCTGCTGTTCCTGCCGTTCAGCGCCCTCGACAAGATCCTGAACTTCCGGGGCGCGGTCGGGCAGGCGCGGGAGGCCGTGCACGCCACGGCGCCCGCAACGGTGCTGATCCTGATCGGGCTCGGCGTCGAGATCGGGATGTCGCTCTGCATCCTGACCGGGGTCGCCGACCGGGCCGCCGCCTTCGTGCTCGCCGGCTATTGCGGGGTGACGGCGCTGCTGTGGAAGCAGTTCTGGGTGCCGGGGGATTTCTGGGCGGGGGGCAAGGGCCGCGCGCTGTTCTGGGATTTTTTGAAGAACTTCGCCCTGGCGGGCGGCTTCCTGCTCATCACCTTCGGCACGGGCGCCGGGACGGTCCAGGACTTCCTCGCCGATCCCCTCGGCTCGACCCATCCCTACGCGATCGCGGACCGGGCCCGGCCGTAGCGGGGCCCGGCGCGGCGGGAGCTCAGCCCTTCGGCACGGTGGCCGCCATGGAGGGCCGGCGCTCGAACTGCGCGTACCAGGCCGCGACCGCCGGACGGCCCTCCCGCCACGCGAGATCGGGAAAGCGCAGGTCCAGGTAGCCGAGCCCGCAGGCCATCGCGACCGTGCCGATATCCAGTGCCGGCATCCCGCCGACCAGGCTCTCGAACCGGTCCAGCGCCGCGCGGATCTTGCCGATCTGGCCGGCCTCCCAGGCGTCCCAGCGCTGGGGCTCGGGGCGGAGCACGCGCTCGTAGCGGGCGAGCAGCGCGGCATCGAGCAGCCCGTCGGCCAGCGCCTGCCGGGTCAGCGCGTCCCAGCGGGCGGCGCCTTCGGGGAACAGGCGCGGCCCGGACGAGAGGCCGTCGAGATACTCGCAGATCACCCGGCTGTCGTAGAGGGCGGTGCCGTCCTCCAGGACCAGGGCGGGAATCTTGCCCAGCGGATTGTGGGCGGCGACCTCCGCGGAGGGCCCGGTCGGCGAGGCCCCGGCGACGGTGACGGCGATCCGGTCGATCAGTCCCGTCTCGTGGGCGAGGACCAGCACCTTGCGGGCATAGGGCGAGGCGGGGGAGTAGAGGAGCTTCATCGGACCGTCCCGGTTGGTCTTAGGCGCCGTGGTCGCGGCGCCGGGACCTTGCACCGATGCCGCGGGGAATCCAGCCCCCGGCGCCCCGCCGGAGGCTCAGACCTTCCGGGTCATCCTGGAGCCGGCATGGACCACCCGGCTCCGGCTCCGGCTCGGGCTCGGGCGTCGCGCCCGCATCCGCGAGCGCCAGACGAGGATGGCGCTCGCCACCCGATCGAGGGCGAGCATGCACAGGCTGCCGACGATGGCCAGCACGCAGGCGGCCCCGATCAGGACGCCCCAGATCCCGGGAGCCGGGATGATCATCAGGCACAGGAGGCCGAAGACGGCCGCGCCAGGAATCCATTTCGCCATCGCGCCGTCCGCCTGAACAAGAAGGGTGTCGCTCAGGCGGAACCTGCGCCGAGACCCTTAAAGAGTGCTGGATCAACTGATGTTCAGGCCTGAAATTTTATCTTCAGGCTATTATAATATGTCATTATAGGTTTATATGCGGTAAACTTGCCGTTGCGTTCGAGCGGAGATTGACCTTCCGAGGCCGGGTCCTAATCCACCAGCGACATGGTGCGCCCGGTGCTGACCAGATGGTAGAAGCGGCCGTCGAACATCTCCATCACCGCCTCGGTGGCGGCGTGCGATTCCGGGCGGATCGGAGAGGCGAGGCAGGCATCCAGCGCCGCCTGATCGGGGAAGTCCATCTCCAGGATCATGGCGATCGGCCGCGCGTCGGCGTCCTTCGAGACCACGCGCTGGATCCGCACGGCGGTGACGCCCGGGAATCGCCGCCAGAACGGCTCCAGCTCGTCCCGGACCCGGCGGAAGAATTCCTCTTCCCGGGCGTCGCGCACCCTGCCCTCGTAGATCGCGGTCCTGGTCAGCATCGGGGCGTCTCCCGGAGAATCCAGCGTCAACCGGCGGCGGCCGGGATCGCTCCGGCGGAGAGCGTGGGTGGCGGTGACAACGCGCAGCGGCTGTCGGTGAAATCGGCCGCCGGCGGGACGGGCGGGCTTCTCCCCTGCGGCCGATCGGCGTATCCAGGGACAGCCCATCGTGACGATGCGGGAGAGACCGGGATCTTCCCAGCAGAGGGGACCCGGCGCCGACGGAGCAACCGCCCCGGAAACTCTCAGGCACCGGAACCGTGTCGTCAGGGCGATCTGGAGAGAGGTGCAGCGGGGGGACCCGTGGGCACCCGCCGAAGGGGACGTCCGTACTTCGCCGCGCCAGGGCGGGACGGATCAAGCTCTCAGGCACCGGGACAGATGGGGCGCGCAACCGGCCGACCTCTTGAGGCGGCCTCCACGCGTCCACGTCCCGGAGTCCAAGCCCATGACCCACATCGCCGTGATCGGCGCCGGCATCACCGGCGTGACGACCGCCTATGCGCTCGCCCAGCGCGGCTACCGCGTCACCGTCCTCGACCGGCAGCGCTACGCCGCCATGGAGACCTCCTTCGCCAATGGCGGCCAGCTCTCGGCCTGCAACGCCGAGGTCTGGAACAAGCTCTCCACGGTGATGCAGGGCCTGCGCTGGATGATGCGCCGGGACGCGCCGCTGCTGATGAATCCCAAGCCCTCCTGGCACAAGCTGTCCTGGATGGCCGCGTTCGTTCGCGAGATCGCCCATTACCGCGAGAACACCGTGGAGACCGTTCGGCTGGCCCTGAAGGCCCGGGAGGCGCTGTTCGCCATGGCCGAGGCCGAGGGGATCGACTTCGACCTGAAGACCCGCGGCATCCTGCATTTCTACCGGGACCAGGCGAGCTTCGAGAAGGCGACCGGAGTCAACGCCCTGCTGCGGGAGGGCGGCCTCGAGCGCTACGCCGTGACTCCGGAGGAGATCCGGGCGATCGAGCCGACGCTGGCCGGGACCTATCACGGGGGCTTCTTCACGCCCTCCGACGCCACCGGCGACATCCACAAGTTCACCCGGGGGCTCGCCTCCGCCTGCGCCCGCAGGGGCGTCCGCTTCGTCCAGGACGCCAGCGTCGAGACGATCGCGCCGGGGGAGGGGGGCTATGACATCGGCTGGCGCGCTGCGGGCCATCCTGCCGGGGACACGCAGGTCCTGCAGGCCGACGCGGTGGTGATCTGCGCGGGCTGCGCCAGCCGGCACTTCGCCGCGATGCTCGGCGACCGGGTCAACGTCTACCCGGTGAAGGGCTACTCGATCACCGTGAACCTGCTGACTCCGGAGGCCCAAAAGGCGGCCCCCGAGGTGAGCATCCTCGACGAGGCGGCCAAGATCGTGACGAGCCGGCTCGGCGACGAGCGCCTGCGGGTCGCCGGCACCGCCGAGTTCAACGGCTTCAACCGCGACATCCGCCACGACCGGATCCAGCCGCTGGTCGACTGGACCCGCGAGCAGTTCCCGCTGGTCGACACCGACCGGGTGGTGGCCTGGAGCGGCCTGCGCCCGATGCTGCCGAACATGCTGCCCAAGGTCGGTCGCGGCCGCCGGCCCGGGGTCTTCTACAACACCGGCCACGGCCATCTCGGCTGGACCCTCTCGGGGGCCACCGCCGAGATCGTCGCCGGGGCGATCGCCGCCGAGCACGCCCCGGAGCGGACGATCCTGCCGCTCGCGGCCTGAGAGGCCCGGGTTTCCAAAGGGCTTGAAGCCCTTTGGCGGGTTGTCGGGGCGGAGCCCTGACGAGGCGGGCCCCGCCCGCCTCGGCCCGGCGTCGTCTCCGCGAGAAGGGAGGCGCGCCGACCAAGATTATTTTGTATTATCTTCCCGAACCGCCCCGGAAACCGAGCCGCGATGCCTCCATCTGCCGCCTATCTCGACCCCGCCACCGGCGCGACCTACCCGATCGAGACGCCCCGCTGGCGCTCGGAGACGGGCGGTCCGCTGATGATCACGGACCTGCCGGGGATCGGACGCGGGGAGATCGACACGGCCAAGCGCTCCCTCTGGCGCTACGCCGCCGCGCTGCCGGTGGCGGTGTCCGATCCGGTCACGCTGGGCGAGGGCTGCACGCCGCTGGTGCGCCGGCCCTGGCGGGGCGGGCACGCGCATTTCAAGCTCGAATGGTTCGCGCCCTCGGGCAGCTTCAAGGACCGGGGCGCGTCCGTGATGCTGTCGATCCTGCGCCAGCAGGGGATCGACGCGGTGCTGGAGGATTCCTCCGGCAACGGCGGCGCCGCGGTGGCGACCTACGCGGCCGCCGCCGGGATGCGGGCCAAGATCCTGGTCCCGGCCTCGACCTCGCCGGCCAAGACCGTGCAGATGCGCGCCGCCGGCGCCGCGGTCGAGCTGGTGCCCGGCACCCGCCAGGACACCGCCGACGCCGCCGTGCGGCAGGCGGAGGAGATCTTCTACGCCAGCCACAACTGGCAGGCCCATTTCCTCCAGGGCACCAAGACGCTGGCCTACGAGCTGTGGGAGGATCTGGGCTTCTCCGCGCCCGACGCCGTCATCATCCCCTGCGGCGCGGGCAGCAACATCCTCGGCTGCGACATCGGCTTCTCGGAGCTGCTGCGCCGGGGGGAGATCGCCCGCCTGCCGCGGCTCTACGCGGTCCAGCCGGCCCATTGCGCGCCGCTCCATGCCGGGTTCGCGGCGGGCGCCGACGATTTCGTGCCGGTGACCCCGCGCCCGACGCTGGCCGAGGGCGCCTCGATCGCCCAGCCGGTGCGCGGCCGCGAGGTCTTGGCGGCGCTCCGCCGGTCCGGCGGCGGCACCGTGGCGGTCTCCGAGGCGGCCATCGAGGCGGCCCTGATGGAGCTCGCCCGCACCGGCCTCTACGTCGAGCCGACCTGCGCCATGGCGGCGGCGGCGCTTTCCGACCTCACCGCAAGCGGCGCGATCCGGCCCGGGGAGACCACCGTGGTGGTGCTCACCGGCACGGGCATCAAGGCGACGCCGCGCATCGCCGAGCTTCTGGGCCTCGCCCCGTGACCCAGGCCCGCTGACCAAGACATCCCGACCAAGACACCCCGATCCGGAGGAGACGGACCATGCGCAACAACATTCCCGCCTGCGTCGGCATGCCGGTCGAGGAGATCGACACCCCCTGCCTGATGGTCGATCTCGACGCCTTCGAGCGCAACGTCGACACGCTCGGCCGCTTCATGAAGGAGCACGGCCTGCGCCACCGGGCCCACGCCAAGACGCACAAATCCTCCGACATCGCGACTATGCAGATCGAGCGGGGCGGGGCCTGCGGCGTCTGCTGCCAGAAGGTCAGCGAGGCCGAGGCGCTGGTGAGCGCCGGCATCCGCGACGTGCTGGTCTCCAACCAGGTGGTGGCGCCGAAGAAGATCGAGCGCTTGGCGGCGCTCGCCAAACGGGCGCGGGTGCTGGTCTGCGTCGACGACCTCGGCAATGTCGACGACCTCTCGGCGGCGGCCGTCCAGTATGGCGTCACCCTCGAATGCCTCGTGGAGATCGATGTCGGCGCCGGCCGCTGCGGCGTCGCCCCGGGCGAGCCCGCCTTGGTGATCGCCAGGGCGATCGCGAAGGCGCCGGGCCTGCGCTTCGCGGGTCTGCAGGCCTATCAGGGCAAGGCGCAGCACGTGCGCGACTACGGCGAGCGCAAGGCCCTGATCCAGACGGCGATCGACGAGACCAGGCGCACCGTCGACCTTCTGAAGGCCGAGGGGCTCGCCTGCGATATCGTCGCGGGGGCCGGCACCGGCAGCTTCGCCCTGGAGGGCGGCAGCGGCGTCTACAACGAGCTGCAATGCGGCTCCTACGTCTTCATGGACGCGGACTACCAGCGGGTGAAGGACGCGGACGGCCGGCCGATCGCGGAATTCGAGAACAGCCTGTTCATCGTCACGGCGATCATGAGCAAGGCGAAGGCGGATGTGGCCATCTGCGATGCCGGCCTGAAGGCGCAGAGCATCGACAGCGGCCTGCCGGTGGTGTTCGGCCGCGACGACGTGGCGTACATCAAGTGCTCGGACGAGCACGGGGTGATCAGCGATCCCGGCAACGTGCTCAAGCTCAACGAGCGCCTGAAGCTGATCCCCGGCCATTGCGACCCGACGGTCAACGTCTACGACTGGTACGTGGGCGTGCGGAACGGCCGGGTCGAGGCCGTCTGGCCGGTCACCGCCCGCGGCATGACCCTGTAGGGGATTCCGAAGGGCTGAAGCCCTTCGGCGGGGTGCAGG
>NZ_BACT01000012.1:0-3737 GCF_000333255.1 Methylobacterium sp. B1
GGGTTGGGTANACCGGCCCCGACTTTCCANAAAAAAGACCGGGGGGGGTCTTGATTTTCTGGCCGGGTGATTGTCGAGGGCCACCACTGAGTCGGAGGCTCGAAATACTTGCGGACAGCCCCTGAATCAGGCTTGCGTAACAAACCCAATCGGTGCCAAGGGCGTGGTCACCGTGAAGGCCGATGCCGACGCCTTCGCCCGCAACATCCTGCCGGTGATCGAGTCCATCCGCCGACAGGGCATCACCACCCTGGCCGCCATCGCGGGCGAGCTGAACACGCGCAGGGTCGCTACGGCTCGCGGTGGCGAGTGGCAGGCGATGACGGTTCGCCGAATCCTGGCACGGGCTGCTTGAGAGACGACGAGACCGCCACCACATCAGGACTACGGCGCCGACCGTTCATGCTTTGATGCCCATAGATGTGCTGTCGACGCTGCGGCCCTCGCTTCCTATCGGAGGCGGGGGCTTTTTCATGCCCTCCGTTTCGATATATCGGAAATGCCTTTTGTGTGGCATCTGGTATACCAATGGCAAGGCTAGCAGCCTGTCGACGGGATCGGCATGCGGTTAAGGTGGTATTACCACCATTGTCGGGGAGGGCGTTGACGAGATACTTGTGCGACCTCGTCGAGGGGATCGAGGAGCCGTGTAGCCCCATCTCATGGAAGGGGGAGGCCCTGTAGGGATCGTTACCCTATCCATGGAACAAGTGTGTCGACGGCCCCCGACCTACGCCGTGTCGCGGGTCACCGGCCCTTCGCCGCAGCCTCGGCAGCCTTACGCTCTCGCTCGAACATGAGCTTGGCGCCGTCAACTATCGCACAGTAGTCGGACCAGTCCAGCGCCTCTATCTCGCTCATCGGCCAGTTGTACCGCTCAATGAGCATGAAGGCGTCGAGCATCACATCTCCGAGTCGGGGATGAGATCTGACAAAAAACCTTCGTACCACGCCTTCATGACACCGAAGTCCTTGATCGACATTTCAGAGATCACGGGATTATCGACGCTGCACAGATTGGCGAGGGTCGCCTCAATGGCAGCGATGCTGTCGGTCTCGGCCAACTTCAAGAACTGACGAAGGTCTCGAACCTTGGGCTCGCGGGCGATGAAGTGGTCGATGCGCGCGCCGCGGAAGTCGTAAGGCTTGACGAGGTCGAAGCGCTTCGGGCCGGTCTCGTTCTGGGTGTTGGTCTTGGACATAATCTTGTGCTTTTCCATGGATAGGGGAACCGGAACGACGGCCATTGCGCCGCGCCCGATATTCGTGGTTGAAGTTGTAATCCTGGGAGAAAAGACAGGCTAAACCGGGCGATATTCCCCGGTCTAACTCGTCACGCGCCTGGGCCGTACTGGCCTTGTGCTGCGGGCGTACCATCCGGCAGGCTGGAAGGCATTGTCGTCGGCAAGGTAGTTCCGATCACCGAGCCGTCCGGGACTGTCACGGCGCCCTGGATATCCGACGATGAACCCGTATCGCCGGTGTTGGGCGGCTTGGTTACAATCGAGGTCGAGAGTCCGCCGTCCTTGGTAAAGGTATGACGCACGACATCGGTAGTGTAAGCGCCGTTAATTCCGGTCCTAAACCCGGTTAGGATGAGACGCTGCGAGTCCCTGATCCACGGGTCTCCCTGAGCGAGGCGGAATTGACCCTGCCCAAGCATGTCGTCGAGTTCGGCCATCTTCGCCTTGGCAGCGGCCTGGGCAAGCTCCTTGTTCTGAAACCAGCCTCGGATGTTAAAGACCTTGTCGCCACCTGCCGATTCACCGTTCGCGGTTAAGAACCCGGACGACGATGTACCGGCGGACTCGAACTTGGTCGTGTTCCAGTCCGCATCCTTATAGGTCGCCGTCACCTTGTCGTATTGATGTCGATTCAGGTGCTCGACCGACCACTCGGCGAAATGCGAGGGATTGAGCACGTAGGTCGACATCGCCTCGCCCGACGCAGTGGTGTTTCCATCCCTCTTACCAATGGTGACTTGCTTGTCATTTACCTTGAAGATACCGCCGTATTGGCGAGACAGGTTCTCGATGGCGGCTATCGGCGACTGGTTCACGTTGAGGTAGGGTATCTTCAACGAGGACAAGCTCTCGTCGATGTTGGCGCTGTAGCCCGTGCCTTCGAGGAGCCCCTTGACGATATCGCCCAGCGACTTCCCGTCGAAGTTCTTGACCACGTGGCTCTTGATCGAGCCCGCGAACGAGGCGCCCGTGCCGTGGATCGTGATGCCCTTCGGTGGTCCCGTGAAGGTCACACGGTCCGTCTGGAAAACCCCCGTGCGGGCGAGGCCGACCTCCGCGTAGCCGAGATAGATTTCTAGTCCATCACCGACCTGCGGGGTAGAAATGAGCCAATCGCGGTCATCCACCGTGATTTGGCAGGTATCACCACCACCACCGCCGGAGACGAGGTCGACCTGAATCTGAACGGTGCGGTTGTTGAAGTTCGCGGTATAGTTTTCTCCGCCCTTCCAAATTTCGAAGATAGGCGTGTAGGCACCCTGAGGCATGTCAACTCCAGAGTGTCTTATTCTCCCGCACTGTCGTGGTCGTGGCAGACTTCGGCAGGTCGGGGAGCTTAATTTTGATACCGGGCGGCAGGATGATGCCGTACCGCTCGATTCCGGGATTGGCGTTCATGACGTGAATTACGACGTCGTTCGCGCTTGAGCCGTACCGTCTTGCGGCAATCTGATCTAAGCGTTCATTCTGCTTGGTGACGTAGACCTCGACGAGGGTTGTGCCGGTCATCGCTTCCTCCGCGGCTTCTCGCCGGTCGCCTGGGCGATGGCGTCCTCGTCGGTGTCGGCGGCCGTCTCAGGGCTTTCCCCGTCCATGGTCGAGTGGCTGACGGTCTCGGTGATCGGCTTGCCGTCCCGGTCGACGACGATGGCAGAGCGCATCAGCTCGGCGATGGTGGCCATGTCGGGTTTCCAGCCTACGAAGTTGTACCTGCGGCGAGCCTCGACCCACGCCGCAGCGTCGGGGACGGGTGTGTGACCCTTGCCGGCGCAGCATGGGCAGACGGAGACCGTGCTGGTGATCCGGGCTTCGGCGGCCTCGCGGGCGAGCCGGTCTTCCTCAGCCTTGGCGGCAAGCATCTCGCGTCGAGCCCGATCCGCCTCATTATCGTAGACAGGGTGGATGCCGGACGCCATGGCGGCCTTTGCGGCTTGCTGACGGGCGAGCCAACCTGTTCCTTGCGGGGTACGCATCGTTACTTCCTTCCAAGTCCAGCGCGATATTCGAGGTGCTCCATCAGCACAGCGTGCGCGGCCGGATTGTTGCGCGCCTCGATGGTTGCGGCCGTGTAGTTGAACCGCGGGTGTTTCGGGTCGAGGATGACGCCGGTCTCGGTGGTAGAAGTCTCGGCCGGCTTGGCGTTCTGGCCGGCGACATCGGCGACGAGGCGGTCGAGGGAGTACGTGCAGCCGTCGTCGGGGCCGGTCTCGGCAACGCCGTCAGTGCCGACCACCCATCTTCCGAAGTGGTCCTGGGTGACCTTGGCGGCGATAGCGTCGTACACGCGGTTGGGATCGGACACCCGCGCACGGGCGAGCGCCATGCCGATGGCGGAACGCTTGGCATCGTCGGCGAGGCGCTTGTTCGCCTGGGCGAGCTGAGACTCGAGGTCTCGGATACGAGCTTCAGACATTGTATCGACCCCTTAAGAAGTGGCGGTCGGCCTCGGTCTTGCGCTTGTCGACGGTATCGTCGGCGAAGATGCGAGCCTCG
>NZ_BACT01000011.1:0-205 GCF_000333255.1 Methylobacterium sp. B1
AATTCCAATTCCACATTTTCAAGAAATAAGGAGGCAAAAATGTTCATATATGAATTGGAATTATTTGTTTTCTTATTAGGCCGAGATGCGCCGCGTGCGGCTGCTGGAGATGGCGGACGCGATGGATATGTTCTGCCAAGGGTTGGTTTGCGCATTCACAGTTCTCCGCAAGAATTGATTGGCTCCAATTCTTGGAGTGGTGAAT
>NZ_BACT01000010.1:0-1957 GCF_000333255.1 Methylobacterium sp. B1
CGCGGCTTCTCCAGCCCGGCGCGTAAGGTACGGGCGAGGGCGGCGCAGATCGTCAGCGGATGGCGGCTCCGGAAGGCGCATCAGGGGCTCGCCGACGCGCAGACGCGACCCCACGGAGAGTTCCGGACAGAGCGTGAAGCCCGGCGGTGCCAGCACCACGATGGTGGAGCCGTGCTCGAACCAGCCCATCTCCGCGCCCTTCGCCAGATGCGCGGCGCTGGGCAAGGTCCGCCCCCCGGTCTCGCGCAGGGCAAGCCCTTCGGGCAAGAAGCCGAGGCGCAAGCCCGCCACGAGGATGGCCGCCACGGGCACCAGGGTCACGGCATGGCCGCCTTCCGCGAGGCGCAGGCGCAGGATCGCGCGCTCGTTCCGGCAGAACAGCGCCTCGACACGCTTCAACGCGATCGGATTCACGTTCCAGGTATCCCCCCAGATGTGCCGGACCGACTCGACGCGCAGATCGTGCGGCGCGTGAAACCGATGGTACATCCCGGCCGTCAGCCGCAGGGTGGCGTAACAGCCGCCTTCATGGGCGCGCGCCAGCGTGACATCGCCGCCGAGCAAATCGGCGAGCGGATAGGACAGGCCCTTGATCTGAAACAGGCGTCCCGCTTCGATGCGGCCATGGGCGCCCAGGATCGCGTCGCTGGGGCTGGTGAGCACTGCGGGATCGGGGGCAACCGGCCGGGCGTCGGGGCGTAGGGCGCGCACGAAGGCGGCGTGAAGGCTGGGAAAGCGCGTCTCCTCGGCGTCGCTGAGATCGACGTCGCAGAACAACCGCCACGTCGCGATCGAGAGGTCGCGCACCAGCGGCTGTTCGATCCGGCTGAACCGGCCCATGAATCGGGTGGCGAGCCGGCGCGGAAGGCGGTTCGTCAAAAGGAAATTGAGATCCTCCTGCGCGCCGACCCGCGCCAGGACCGCCCGCAACCGGGATCGGGCAACCGTCATCATGCCGTGAACCGTCTCCGATAGGGCGCGGGGCGATGTCCGCGCTCTTCATCACCCTGTCCGCCACCGCCGCCGCCGCGGTTCTCGCCCTGCCGCGCGCGGCAGAGCGCCTGCAATTGTCGCGGGCGAAGCACCGTTCGCTCACCGGCCATGCCCGCATGGCCCGGCGCGTCGCCGGGCTGATCCCGCACTACGCCTATTCGGAGCGCGCCTTCTTCCGGTCGGACGAACCGGACGAAGCGGTGGCCCTGCGCCGCGAGGCGGGTTTCGCCGGGCTCTCCGACCGGTTCCGGACACGCTTCGCCCGGACGCGGGCCGAGACCGAGGCGGTGCGCGACGGTCTCTCGGATCTGCAATTCACCGGGCTGTACCGGGTGCCGTTCCAGTATGCCCGCCACGTGCGCGCGCATCTGGGGACCGGCGCCTTCGCGGCGTCCGCCGCGGGCGTGACCGTCACGGATCTCGACGGTAACGTGTTCTACGACCTCGCCGGCTCCTACGGCGTGAATCTGTTCGGCGTCGATTTCTACCGCGCCTGTCTGGAGGAGGGCGCCACCCGCGTCGCGGCGCTCGGCCCCGTCCTCGGGCCGCTGCACCCGGTCGTCTCCGGCAACGTCGCGCGGCTGAAGGCGATCTCGGGACTCGACGAAGTCTCGTTCCACATGTCGGGCACCGAGGCGGTGATGCAGGCGGTCCGACTCGCCCGCTACCACACCGGCCGGCGCCGGATTGTGCGGCTCTGCGGCGCCTATCACGGTTGGTGGGGCGAGGTGCAGCCCGGCATCGGCAACCCGGTCCCGACCCGCGACACGCTCACCCTGGCCGACATGTCGGAGCGGACGCTGCGGGTGCTCGCCACCCGCCGCGACGTCGCCTGCGTCCTGGTCAACCCGCTCCAGGCCCTGCACCCGAATGCCGGCGCGCCGGCCGATTCCGCGCTGGTGGACAGCGGTCGCAGGGCGTCCTTCGACCGCGCCGCCTACACCAAGTGGCTTCACGACCTGCG
>NZ_BACT01000009.1:0-8969 GCF_000333255.1 Methylobacterium sp. B1
CAGCTCGGACCGGGGACCTCTAGAGTCACCACGCGTCGTTCTCGTTTTCGGAGGTTCCGGTCTTGCCGGCGACGTAGGCCGAGACCTTCGACAGCGCCGCCGCGGTGCCGTGCTGGGTCACCCCCTGCAGCATGGTCTTGAGCTGGTAGAAGGCGACCCGGTCCGCAGAGGCGATCCGCGCCGGCTCCTTGGCGGGATGCGTGTAGAGCGGCTTGCCGTCCCGCTCGACGGATTCGAGCGCGTAGGGGGCCGGACGCGCGCCCTCGTTGGCCACTGCCGCGTAGAAGCCCGCGAGGTCCAGCATCCGCACCGGCTGCGCGCCGAGGACGAAGGGATAGTAGGGCTCGCACTCGGCGTAGATCTGTGCCTCCAGGGCGATGTCGCAGACCCGTTTCAGGCTCGCCGGCGCCTTGGGCTCGATTCCACCCTGGAGCAGACGGGCGGTGACGAGGTTCTTGGAGAATTCGAGGCCGCGCCGCAGGGTGGTGGGGCCCGAACCGCCCCCCTCGTAGTTCTTCGGCGACCAGGAATCGCCGGTCCCGCCGATCGGCGGCAGGGTGACGGCGGAATCCATGACCAGGGTGTTGGGCTGCAGGCCGGCATTGAGCGCGGCGAGATAGGTCAGCGGCTTCAGGGTCGAGCCGGGCTGGCGCACCGTCTGGGTGACGCGGTTGAGCTGGCTCAGCGGGTAGGAGAAGCCGCCGGCCATCGCGAGGATCCGGCCGGTCTGGTTCTCAATCACCAGGGCCGCGCCCTGGACCGTAGGCCGGACGCGGATCTGCGCGCGCAGGCCGCCCTTGCCCGAGCCGACCTTCACGCGGATCACGTCGTAGAGCTGCAGCTTGCCCCGGGCGATGCCGGGGTCGAGGACGGCGGTCCGGCCATCGGCGAGGCCGACCTTCATGCCGCCGCGCCCGGTCTCCAGCACCACCGCCATCGGCCAGTGCACGTCGTAGAGCACCGGGCGGGCGCTCTCGAGCGCCAGAAGCCAGGCCGGCTTCTTCTGCGGGACCGCCGCGACCTTCTCGCCACGACGCGCCTTGGCGTCCGCCTTGGCGTCCATCTTGGCATCCGCCTTGGGCGCATCCGTTCGCGCTCCCGTCACCGCGGGCGCCGCCTGGGTCGCCCCCTCCGGTGCAGGAGTCGCGGCCTGGATCCTGCGGACGCTGTCGGCGAGGTTGAGTTCGGGCCCCGCGAAGACCTGACGGCCCGTGGAGCGCTCGTAATTGGCGAGCCCGTCCTGGAGAGCCTCCTCGACGGAGCGCTGCAGGCCCGCATTGATCGTCGAGCGGACGGTCAGCGACCCGGAGGTCAGGGAATCCACCCCCGCGAAGGTGCGGGCCTCCCGATTGAGGAAATCCACCACGTAGAAGCCGGAATCGCGCCGCGCGGTTTCGATCGGCTTCAGCCCGAGATCGGACTTGATCGCCGCGCTCATCTCGGCCTCGGAAATCGCGCCCTCTTCCTTGAGGCGGGCGAGCACGTAGGCGCGCCGCTCCCGCGCCCGGTCCGGATACTTGTCGGGGCTGTAGAAATTCGGCCCCTTGGGCATGCCGGCGAGGAGCGCAGCCTCCGGCAGGGTGAGCTGCCCCACCGGCTTCCCGAAATAGCTCTGCGCCGCCATCTCGATGCCGTAGGCGCCCCGGCCGAGATAGATGCCGTTGAGATAGAGCCCGAGAATCTGCGGCTTCGAGAGGATCCGCTCCAGCCGCGACGCGACGATCATCTCGCGGATCTTGCGCTCGTAGGTGACGTCGTCGCCGACCGAGAGGTTCTTGACCACCTGCTGGGTGATGGTCGAACCACCCGCCGGACGTCCCGGCGAGGCTAGATTGGCGATGAAGGCGCGGATCACGCCGCGCTCGTCGATGCCGTGATGGGTCTCGAAGCGCTTGTCCTCGGCGGCGATGAAGGCCTTCTGCACCAGCGTCGGAACCGCCGTGATCGGCACGACGATGCGGCGCCCGTTCGGCTCGGAGGCCTCGGCGAAGGGCTTGCCGGCGCCGTCGAGGATCCGGGTCATGCCGGGGAGCGCCTTGTCGCGCAGGGCCTCGGCGCTGGGCAGGTCCTTGGTGGCGTTGTCGTAGAACTCGATCACTGCCTTGGCGTCGAAGGGCGAGTTCGCCGGGTTCTCGCCTTTGCAGAACTGCTTGTAGCTCGTGTTCAGCTCGTTCAGGTCGAGCCCGTGCAGGATCTTCGGGGCGGCCGGCCCGGCGACGGTGGACGGATCCTCCATCGCGGTGGTGATCAGCTCGTCGAGGTTGATGTCCTCGATGTCGAAGGCCTTGCGCATGTGGGCGCAGCCGTCGCGCAGCAGGCGCACAACCTCGGGCCCATCGGTGGCTGGATCGAACTGCGTCCGGACCGCCTCCGGCCGGGTCGTGACCTGGCTCAGGGTCAGGGCTGTCGCGAACAGCTTGATCAGGATGGCGTTCATACGGGCCGGGTTCGGGGGACGCGACGGGGCGGGCGCGGACCTTTCGGGAGCGCGCCTGAACAGGGCGTGCACAACGCGGCTGATTTAAGGAGACGCCGCACGGCAACGCTTTGATGGGGTCCCACGTTCGTGAGGCGCGACGACGCCGGTGGGGCCATGATCAACGACCTGTGGTACAAGAACGCCATCATCTATTGCCTGTCGGTCGGCACCTTCATGGATGCCAACGGCGACGGGATCGGCGACTTCGCTGGGCTCGAGCGCCGGCTCGACTACATCCAGGGCCTGGGCGCCACCGCGGTGTGGCTGATGCCCTTCCAGCCGTCGCCCAAGAAGGATGGCGGCTACGACATCGCCGACTATTACGGCGTCGACCCCGATTACGGCTCGCTCGGTGACTTCGTCGCCTTCACCCACGCGGCCAAGCAGCGGGGGCTGCGGGTGCTGATCGACCTCGTGGTCAACCACACCTCGGACCAGCACCCGTGGTTCCAGTCGGCCCGCTCCGACCCGGATTCGCCCTATCGCGACTGGTACGTCTGGTCGAAGGAGCGCCCCGCGAGCGCCGACGAGGGCATGGTTTTCCCCGGCGTGCAGGAGACCACCTGGACCTACGATGCGAAGGCCAAGGCGTGGTATTTCCACCGCTTCTTCAACTTCCAGCCGGATCTCAACACCGCCAATCCCGAGGTGCTGGCCGAGATCCTCAAGATCATGGGTTTCTGGATCCAGCTGGGCGTCTCCGGCTTCCGCATGGATGCCGTGCCGTTCGTCATCGCCGAGAAGGGGGCCGATGTCGGCGGCAAGCCCCGCGAGCAGTTCGAGATGCTGCGCGACCTGCGCGAGTTCCTGCAATGGCGGCAGGGCGACGCCATCATCCTGGCCGAGGCCAACATCCTGCCGAACCAGGACATGGATTATTTCGGCGACGACGCCGACCGCATGCACATGATGTTCAACTTCCAGGTCAATCAGGCGACCTTCTACGCCCTTGCGGCCCATGATGCGCGCCCGCTGGTCAAGGCGATCGAGCGGACGAAGCCGCGCCCGCTCTCCTGCCAATGGGGCATCTTCCTGCGGAACCACGACGAGCTGGACCTGGGACGCCTGACGGGCAAGCAGCGTCAGAGCGTGTTCGACGCCTTCGGGCCCGAGAAGGGGATGCAGCTCTACGACCGCGGCATCCGCCGCCGCTTCGCACCGATGCTGGCCGGCGATCCCCGCCGCATCCGGCTGGCCTATTCGCTGATGTTCACCCTGCCGGGGACGCCAGTTCTGCGTTACGGCGACGAGATCGGCATGGGCGACGAGCTTGCGCTCAAGGAGCGAGACTGCGCTCGCACGCCGATGCAGTGGACCAGCGAGTATCAGGGCGGCTTCTCCACGGCCGACCGCACGGTGATTCCGCTGATCGACCACGGGCCCTACGGCTACGCGCACGTGAACGTCGCCGACCAGCGCCACGAGGCCGACTCGCTGCTCAACTGGATGCAGAGCATGATCCGGCAGCGCAAGGAGGCGCCGGAGATCGGCTGGGGCGACGTGGTCCCGATGGAGACCGGGCGTCCCTCGGTGCTGGCGCTCCGCTACGACTGGCGCGGCAACGCCATCCTGTGTGTCCACAATCTGGCGCCGGAGCCCGTCGAGGTCGCCATGGCATCCGGCGTGGAGGATTCCGAACACGACATCCTCGTCGATGTGCTGACCGGCAGCCGCAGCGAGGTCGGCGAAGACGGACGGCACTGCCTGTTCCTGGAAGGCTACGGCTACCACTGGTTCCGGGTCGGGGGCCTCGACGCGCTGTTGAAGCGGCGGCCGGCGTGAGGAAAACCGGCGCCCGGCTCGCCCTCGGCCGGCGAAGACGGTAGGACACGCCTGAGCAAGGTGTAGCATGGCCCGGACGAAGCATTATCCCTCGGACGCGACGATCGCCGACATCCTGCCGGATCTCGCCGACGCTGAAGACTACCTGCGCGAGGTGCTGGTCACCATGAGGCTGTGCCAGAAGCATTACGGCGACGCCTCGGTGCGGATCGGCGTGACCGGCCGGTCGCCGACGCCGTCCTACCGGATCGACCGGCCGGACGAGACGGCGCGGGACGACGGTGCCGTCGAGGCGGGCAGGACCTTGTTCGGAGCCTATGGCGGCCGGTCCCACGACCGGTTCACGCAGGTCAACACCGCGGAGACCCGCTGGAGCTCGCGGGCGCTCGGCATGGCGGAGATGCTGGCGCTTCACGACGGCCTGCGTCGCCCCAGGGGCGACGCGGCCTGAGCGTGCCGCACAGGGTGCCGCCCACCGGCGTTCTGCGCTAGACTGCGGCAGAGGGCGTCCGGAGCGGCGCTGCCTACACGCGGGACGACATGCCAGGTACGCCACGCGCCGGGATCATCCCGGTCACACCCTTCCAGCAGAACTGCACCCTGATCTGGGACGACACGACCAAGGTCGGCGCCGTGGTGGATCCCGGCGGCGATCTCGATCGGATCGAGGCGGCCATCCGCGAGCAGGGCGTCACCGTCGAGAAGATCCTGCTGACCCACGGTCATGTCGACCACGCCGCCGGCGCCGACGAGCTGCGCGAGCGCCTCGGCGTTCCGATCGAGGGGCCGCACCAGGCGGACAAGTTCCTGCTGGATTCCCTGCCCGAGACCGCCGCCAATTACGGCCTCGGCGCGGCCCGGCCCGTCACGCCCGACCGCTGGCTCGACGAGGGCGATGGCGTGACGGTCGGCGGTCTCGGCTTCGACATCCTTCACTGCCCCGGGCACTCGCCCGGCAGCGTCGTGTTCGTGAGCCGGGACGCGCGGTTCGCCCTGGTCGGCGACGTGGTGTTCAAGGGCTCGGTCGGCCGCACCGACCTGCCGGGCGGCAACCACGAGCAGCTGATCCGGGCCATCAAGGACAAGGTCCTGCCGCTGGGCGACGACATCGCCTTCATCCCGGGCCATGGCCCGACGAGCACGCTCGGCGAGGAGCGTGTCTCAAATCCCTTCCTGCAGGACTGACCGACATCATGGACAAGCGCCGCATCGGCCGCTCCGACCTGACGGTCGCGCCGTTCTGCCTGGGCGGCAACGTCTTCGGCTGGACCGCCGACGAGGCGACCGCCTTCGCGATCCTCGACCGGTTCGTGGAGAGCGGCTTCGATTTCATCGACACCGCCGACGTCTATTCGCGCTGGGCCCCCGGCCATGTCGGCGGGGAATCCGAGACGGTGATCGGACGATGGCTGGCCAGCCGTCCGGGCGTCCGGGACAGGATCGTGCTGGCGACCAAGGTCGGGATGGACATGGGCGAGGCCGGCAAGGGTCTCTCGGCGGCCCATATCGAGCGGGCCTGCGAGGCCTCGCTGCGGCGGCTGCGGATCGACCGGATCGACCTCTACCAGTCCCATGTCGACGATACCGACGTGCCCCTGGACGAGACCCTGCGGGCCCATGAGCGCCTGATCGCGGCGGGCAAGGTCCGCGCGATCGGCGCCTCGAACTACAGCGCGGCGCGGCTCAAGGAGGCACTGACGATCGCCGCCTCCGCGGGGCTGCCACGCTACGAATGCCTCCAGCCGGATTACAGCCTCGCCCAGCGCGGCTACGAGGCCGAGCTGGAGCCGCTCTGCCGGGCCGAACAGATCGGCGTCATCGGCTACTTCTCGCTGGCCGCGGGCTTCCTCACCGGCAAGTACCGCAGCGCCCAGGACGCGACGGGACGGGCCCGTGAGAACCGCGTCGCCAAGTACCTCAACCCGCGCGGTCTCGCGCTGCTGAACGTGCTCGATTCGGTCGCGCAGACGCACGGTGCCAGCCCGGCCCAGGTGGCGCTTGCCTGGATCATCGCCCGCCCCGGCATCACGGCGCCCATCGCCAGCGCGACCTCGGTGGCGCAACTCGACGAGCTCCTCGGCGCCGTGCGGCTGACCCTTTCGCCGGAGGCGATCGGCCGCCTCGACACGGCGAGCGCGGGCGGCATCGAGGGCTAACGCGGCGTTAAGCGGCGAGCGTCACAAAAGGCTTCGGGACGGGCCCGCCGCGGGCCCGTAAAATCGTGCAATCTCAACGCGGAACCCCTATATCAGGCGGATCAAGCGAGAGTTCAGGCGCGGGCACCCGACGGCGCATCTGCCACCGACGCGATCAGGCCCGCCTGCCCGAGGAAGTTCATGGCCGACACCCCCCAGACCGAGCCTGCCGATTACGGCGCGGAATCCATCCGCGTGCTGAAGGGCCTCGACGCCGTCCGCAAGCGGCCCGGCATGTATATCGGCGATACCGATGACGGCTCCGGCCTCCACCACATGGTCTACGAGGTCGTGGACAACGCCATCGACGAGGCGCTGGCGGGCCATGCCGATCTCGTCACCGTCACCCTCAACGCCGACGGATCCTGCACCGTCTCCGATAACGGGCGCGGCATCCCGGTGGACATCCACAAGGAGGAGGGTGTCTCGGCAGCCGAGGTCATCATGACCCAGCTGCACGCCGGCGGTAAGTTCGACCAGAATTCCTACAAGGTTTCCGGCGGCCTGCACGGCGTCGGCGTGTCGGTGGTGAATGCCCTGTCGTCGTGGCTTCGCCTGCGCATCTGGCGCAACGACAAGGAGCACGCGATGGAGTTCCGCCACGGCGACGCCGTGGCGCCCCTGGAGGTCGTCGGGCCCGGCAACGGTCGGCGCGGGACGGAAGTCAGCTTCCTGCCCTCCACCGAAACCTTCACGATGATCGAGTTCGATTACGGGACGCTGGAAAAGCGCCTGCGTGAACTCGCCTTCCTCAATTCCGGCGTGCGGATCGTCCTGACCGATGCCCGCCATGCCGAGAAGAAGCGCGAGGAGCTGTACTACGAAGGCGGCATCGAGGCCTTCGTCCGGTATCTCGACCGCTCCCGCAAGCCGATCGACGGCATGACCAGCCCGGTGGTCGTCAGTTCCGAGCGCGACGGGATCCGCGTCGAGGTCGCGTTCTGGTGGAACGACTCGTTCAACGAGACCGTGCTGCCTTTCACCAACAACATCCCGCAGCGGGATGGCGGCACCCATATGGCCGGCTTCCGGGCGGCCCTGACCCGGCAGGTCACCGGCTATGCCGAATCCAGCGGCATCGCCAAGAAGGAGAAGGTGTCGCTCACCGGCGAGGATTGCCGCGAGGGCCTCACCGCCGTCATCTCCGTGCAGGTGCCGGACCCGAAATTCTCGTCGCAGACCAAGGACAAGCTCGTCTCGTCCGAGGTCCGGCCCGCGGTCGAGAACGTCCTCAACGAAGGTCTGTCGACCTGGCTCGAGGAGAATCCGAGCCAGGCGCGGTCGGTCATGGCCAAGGTGGTCCTGGCGGCCTCGGCGCGCGAGGCCGCCCGCAAGGCTCGCGAGACCGTGACCCGCAAGGGCGCCCTCGACATCGCATCGCTGCCCGGCAAGCTCGCCGATTGCCAGGAGCGCGACCCGACGAAGTGCGAGATCCTTCTGGTTGAGGGTGATTCCGCCGGCGGCTCGGCCAAGCAGGGCCGCGACCGGACTTTCCAGGCGGTGCTGCCGCTGCGCGGCAAGATCCTGAACGTCGAGCGCGTCCGCGCCGACCGGATGCTGTCCTCGGCCGAGATCGGCACGCTGATCACGGCGCTCGGCGCCGGGATCGGGCGCTCCTCGACCGACCGCGAGGGCTTCAACCCGGAAAAGCTCCGCTACCACCGCATCATCATCATGACCGATGCGGACGTGGACGGCTCGCACATCCGGACGCTGCTTCTGACCTTCTTCTTCCGGCAGATGCCGGAATTGATCGACCGCGGCCATCTCTACATCGCGCAACCGCCGCTCTACAAAGCGGAGCGCGGCCGGAAGGCGATCTACCTGAAGGATGAGCGCGCCCTCGAGGATTACCTGATCGACCAGGGGACCGACGGGGCGATCCTGCGCCTCTCCACCGGTGCGGAATTCGCCGGGCCTCAGCTCAAGAGCCTCGTCGAGGAGGCGCGGACCTTCCGCAACATCCTGCAGGGCCTGCACACGCGCTACGACCGCGCCGTGGTCGAGCAGGCGGTGCTGGCCGGCGCCTTCGACCCCGAGGCGGCCTCGCGGACCGGCGAGGCCGAGGTGCTGGCCGACCTGACCGCCCGCCGGCTCGACGCCATCGCGGACGAGATCGAGCGCGGCTGGCAGGGCGAATCCTTCGAGGGCGGTTATCGCCTCAGCCGGACGCTGCGCGGCGTCCGGCAGGTGTCGACCCTCGATCTCGGCCTGATCACCTCGCAGGAAGCCCGGCGCCTGTCCGAGCGGGCCGACGCCTTCCGGGAAATCTATGGCGAACCCGCCACCCTGATGCGTAAGTCCGACGAGACCGTGCTGCACGGGCCCGTCGCGCTGTTCGAGGCGGTGATGGCGTTTGGCCGGAAAGGCCTGCAGCTCCAGCGCTACAAGGGCCTCGGTGAGATGACCGCCCAGCAGCTCTGGGAGACCACCCTGGATCGCGACGTGCGCTCCTTGCTGCAGGTCAAGGTGAAGGACGTGACCGACGCTGACGACCTGTTCGTGAAGCTGAT
>NZ_BACT01000008.1:0-7727 GCF_000333255.1 Methylobacterium sp. B1
CTGGCGCGACGCGGTAAACAAATCCGAAAGCCGCCGCACCGAGGGGCGACCGGAAGAAAGGTGCTGTTAGCCACGCATCCCTTTTGCCGCGCCGTGCCGCGCCGCGGGCCAAGGATCCCGCGTTGAGGTGACGGGCCATTCAGGCCCTGGAACCCAGTATTCGGGCGGCACGGGATCGTCGGTGGTCCCTGGGAGATCGGGTCATGGCGACCGGCGTCCAGATGGCGGGAACGGGCATGGTCGAATCGCGCCTGGCCCACGGGCTCATCGCGGAGATCATCCCGGATCTGAATGCCGCCGAGGCACTCTGGCGCCGGCTCGAAACCGAGCCGGCCGCCCTCGGGACGCCCTATCAGCGGTTCGACTGGGTCAGCGCCTATCTGCATGCGACCGGGCAGGTCGAGCATGCCCGCATCGTGATCGTGCGGAACGCAGATGGGCGTCCACGCCTTCTCATGCCGTTGACGCTGCAGCGGGAACACGGCCTCCGCATCGCGCGCACCGTCGGTGACACGCACGCCAACTATCATATGCCGCTCTTCGCCACCCGCGATGCGGCAGCCCTCCCGTCCAGCAGCATCGTCACGGCCCTGATCCAGGTGGGCCGGGCCAACGGCATCGACGCCTACACCCTCAAGCATCAACCCAGGATGTGGGACGGGGCGGTGAATCCGCTCGCCGCGACCGGCGAGCCCGAGGCCAGCGATGCCTACGGTCTCATGCTCGGGCCGGACCCGGAGGCGACCGTGCGCCGGGTCTTCAGCGCCGACGCCCGCAAGAAGCTGCGCTCGAAGGAGAAGCGCCTCATCGAGGCGCACGGCGCCATCGCCTATCGCCGCGCCGGGACGCCCGAGGAGGCGCAGCGTCTGCTGGCCGCCTTCTACGCGCAGAAATCGGCGCGCTTCGCCGTCATGGGCATCTCCGACCCCTATGCCGATCCCGCGATCCGCGCCTTCCTCGCGGCGGCGTCGACCGGCGCGGAGCCGGCGGTGGAGGTGCATGCCCTCTGCCTCGTCGAGAGCGGCCGGGTCCTGGCAACGTTCGGCGGCGCCGTGAGCGACCGGCGCTTCAGCGGCATGATGACGGCATTCGATGCCGACCCGGAGATCGCCCGGTACAGCCCCGGAGACCTGTTGCTGCAACATCTGGTGCGCGATCAGACGGACCGGGGCCGGCAGGGCTTCGACCTCGGCGTCGGCGAGGCGCGCTACAAGGCCAGCATCTGCGACGAGACGATCAGCCTCGTCGAGACGGTCATACCGGTGACCATGCGCGGCCGGACCTACGGGGCCGTGCGCGGAAGCCTCACGCGCACGAAGCGGCGCATCAAGCGAGACCCGCGTCTCTACGCCGTCCTTAAGCGGCTCCGGGCTTTGCGCCGCCGGCCCTGACCGTCGCCGTCCTGGGCCGGACCTGCGCCCGGCGGCACCCGTCTCAAGCGGCGGTGAGGCGCAGCTCGGCCGCCGGATCCTGAAAATCCGCATTCGCCGGACGGTCCTGAGCGACCAGGATCTGCCCCGCACCCGCATCCTCGGCCAGGGCGTAGAGATCGGCCAGCGCCGGATCCTCCGCATCGGCATTCGACGCGATCACCACGCAGTCCATGAAGCCCGCGACGAGCTCGAGCAGGTCGACGGCGCCGGGCGCGGCGGCGAGCCGGAAGAGCACGCACTCGTAGGCCTCCGCCATGGCTTCGAAGGTCAACACCAGAGCGTCCGGCGCGTCGAACAGGACCGTCGAATCGTGGAGCCCGGCCGCGATCCGATGATGGCCGCCGGCGCGACCGGCCTGAATCACATCGAGGAAGGCAGCCTCGCCGGCGATGAGGTCGGAGAAGCCCAAGCCCCGGGGCCCGCTGCTCGGCGCGTTCAGATCCACGGCGACGAGGCTCCCCTCGCGGCCGAGGGCACGGGTCAGGGCCTCCGAGAGCGTCGCCGGACCGCGCCGGTCCTCGGTCTCGACGATCAGGATCCGGCGGCCGGACTGGGCCCCCGGGACGCGGGGCGCTGCGGCGATGCGCGCGACGAGGGGCGCAAGGTCGAAGGTCTCGGCGGCGCCGGCTGACGCTTTCGCCACGGGTGCCGTCGTCGCGGAGGCGGCTGCGGCCTCCGACGGCTGGGACCAGCGCTCGGACGGCATCGGCTCCGGAAACGCGAAGGTCGGCCGGTCCATCACCGGCTCGCGGCGGCGGCGATCGTCCGTCGGATCGCCGTCGCGCTGTCCGGCAGCGCGGCCGGATTCGGCGAGCAGCGCGCTGGCGATGACGCCGCCGGCCGAGAGCATGAGGGTCAGCAGCGTCGCGAACGCGACGATCGGCAACTTCTTCGGGAAGGACGGCACCTCGGGCGTCACCGCGCGGGATACGATCCGGGCATCGGCCGGCGTCGCCGCCTCGCCGTCGCGCGCCGCCGCCTCGCGGTAGCGGCCGAGATAGGATTCGAGCTGCTCACGCTGCGCCTTGGCCTCGCGCTCCAGCGCGCGGAGCTGGATCTCGCTGGCGTTTCCCTGGGCGACGACGTCCTGCTGGCCGTCCACGGCGCTCCGGAGGCTCTCGACCCGTGCGCCGGCGATCTTGGCGTCGTTGTCCATCGTCCGCACGATGCGCTCGGCGGAAGCCTTGATCTGCGCGTCGAGATCCTCGAGCTGGGCGTTGAGTTCCTTGATCCGCGGATGAGCCGGCAGCAGCGTGCGCGATTCGAGGGCGAGCTGGGCGCGCACCGAGATCCGGTTCTCGACGATCCGCCGGATCACCTCGTTGTTGGCGACATCCGGGATCTCGAAGGCGCGCCCGTCCTTGATCAGGTCCTTGATGGCCTTCACCTTGCCGTCGAGATCGGCCTTCAGGCTCCGCGCCGCCGAGAGCTGGCTCGACAATTCGCCGAGCTGCTGCGCGTTGAGGGGCCGGCCGGTGGCGCCGGCGCTGCCCACGAGGCCGTTCTTGACACGGAACGCCTCAACCTTCGCCTCGGCTTCGGCGACGCGCTTGCGGAGCCCGTCGATGTTGCCGCCGAGCCACGTGGAGGCATAGCGGGCAGTGTCGACCTTATCGGCCTCCAGCGAGCCGATGTAGAGCTTCGCGATGGTGTTGGCGGCTTCGGCCGCGAGCTTCGGATCCTTCGCGCGGAACTCGATCGTCAGGATGCGCGACTTTCCGGCGGGAAAGACCAGCAGGTGATCGAAATAGGCATCGAGCACGCGGTCCTCGGCCGGGCGGTCCAGAGGATTGGCGCCGATGCCGAGCATCATCAGCACGCGCTGCACCGGGCCGATGCTGCCGGCGCCGGGATCGAATTCGGCATTGCCCACGAGCTTGAGCCGGCGGATCGCTTCGCGGGCGAGATCCCGGGACATGACCACCTGCACCTGGCTCGCCACAGCCTGCTCGTCGATGGGCGCGAGCTGGTCGGCGCGTTCCTGCGCGGTGCGGGCGAAGGCCGGGTCGCGGCTCTCCAGGAGAACCTTCGCCTCGCCGGTGTAGCGGGGGCTGACCACGTTGACGAAGACGCTCGCCCCCAGGGCGACCACCAGGGTCGGTCCGACGATCCATCCGATCGAGCGCCTCAGAATCCGCGGCAGCTGCGCGAGACCGAGGCCCTCGTCGGCGCGCGGCTGCGGGCTGGGCAGGGCGTTGGTCGAGCGTTGACGTATAGAGGACATGCGGACGCTCTGGACGCGGCGGAAAACCGGGCCGGCATTACTGCCCGCCCGCCGCCATTAGTGGATGTTAAGGTTGCTCAAGAGTTAAGGTGCGCGCGGACCGGCGGCGCCGGCCGGCCCGTCCGGCGGTGATCAAGTTTCATTAACCTTAACGGCCTAGATGATCCGGCAACTGCATCCTTGACGGCGATGGTGATGAACCGGCGCGCTCTGCTCCTCGCACTCGGCTCGACTCTGGCACTCGGCGGCTGCCTGCGGCCGAGCTTCCGCACCGACGAACTCGACGCGACCGGCACCGGGTCGATCGCTGCCCGCTACACGCTGGCGGCGGGCGACAAGCTCCGGGTGATCGTCTTCGGCCAGGACAACCTGTCGAACATTTACGCGGTGGATGGTGCCGGTCGCATCGCCATGCCGCTGATCGGCACCGTGCAGGTCGGCGGTCAGACGACCGCCCAGGCGGCCAAGGCGGTCGAGGCCAAGCTGGCGGCCGGGTTCGTCCGCGAGCCGCACGTCACCGTGGAGGTGGACGCCTACCGGCCCTTCTACATTCTCGGGGAGGTGACCACCTCGGGCCAGTATCCGTTCGTCAACGGCATGACCGTCGAGACGGCGGTGGCCATCGCCGCCGGCTTCGGCCCCCGGGCGGCGCGGGATTATGCCGTTCTGACCCGCGACACCAACGGCACGCTGGTCTCGGGAATCGTGCCGATGACCTACGCGGTCCGTCCGGGCGACACGATCGTCATCAAGGAGCGCTTTTTCTGAGCGACGGCCGCGCCAGTCACTGCGCCTCATGCCACGGGGTTGATCACCCGCATCGCGGTCTTCTGCGCGGGGATCGGCGTCGCGATCTCGGGGGCCGGCTGTTTCGCCCGCGCCATCATCTGCCGTGCGGCTTGTGCGGGCAGGGTGCCCACCGGCGTGAACAGGCCGGCCAGGACCTTGCGGGTGCCCTTGCTGACCAAGCGCGAGTTCTGGACCGGTTCGAAATCCCGGATGGCGTGACGCTTGTCGGGATTCCCGGTGAACACCCGGGCGCCGGCATTCAGGACCACGATGTCGCCGGGGCGCAGCGTCTCGTCCTTCAACAGAGCCGCCGTGGCGCCGCCCTTCATGTCGATGGGGGTCTGGCGCTCGCTGATCTCCCGCTCCTTGACGCGGATCTTCAGCGGCAGCGCCGCGTAGCGGGTCTGAAAGCGACGGCGGGCGGCGCCGAGCCGCGGGCTCGCTTGGCGGCCATACGAACGGCTCTCGAAGGCCGGAGCCTGGGTCTGCGCGGGCTGAGCTTGTTGAACCGCCGGCCGAGCCCCGAACAGCATCTCGAGGAAGCCCAGTTCGGCCGCGTGGGCGTGCGTTGTCGTCCCGGCGAGAAGGCCGCCGGCCGTCATGACGGCCAGCAAACTGCTCGTGCGAAGCCTCATGACATCCTCCGGAACCGACGCCCGACGTGAGCATCCGACCCTCAACCGCAAGGCGTACTGGAGGGTTCCGGATGATTTACGATCTGCTTAGCAACACCGGTCGACTTCGCGACGGTGCAGTATTCGACGCCCCCGTCTGAGGGCGATGACGCGATCCGGATGCGGTGGGGGTGAAGCGCCGATCAGCCCGGAGCGGATTGCTCGCCCTCGCCGATGCAGTCGAGGGCGCGCTCGACCGCACTCACGGCATCGAGCAGGTGCTGGACCGTCCGCTCGACCTCGAGCGCGGGGCGACCCATCGCGGCAGCACGGGCGCTCACATCCTCGAGCTGCTCCAGGAGGGCGAGAAGATCGCCGGCCACGGTCACGACTTCGCAGCGGGCGAGGCGCGTGACGGTGGGACGCGGGCGGAAGGGCAAGACGTTGCTCATTGCCGAGGGTTGTCGCCCGAAACGGTCCGGATTCGCCAGGGGGCGCGGGCCGCGCTCAACACGATTGCCCGTCGGTATCCGCCCCAAACCGGGGGTGTGGTGGATTTTCCGTGGCCGCTGCGCATCGGAGGCCACAGAACGGATTTACACGTTGCGCGCGACCTTGACGGGCGCGCTCCCGGGCTGACCATGCCGCGAGACGTTTCGTCGAGGCCTCGTCCGGGAGATGCCGGAGAGAGGCTCGACTCCGGCAGGTTTCAGGATTTGCGATGCGCTTGACCCTTCTCGCCCTCTCCGCACTCACCCTCGGTGGCCTGTGTGCCTGCAGCACCAGCGACGGGCCGGACTCGCGCAGCGGGCTGGCCGAGACCTTCAACCTCGACAATTACCGCGCCTCCGGCAACACGAATGGCACCCAGAGCCGCCGGGACGTGAACCGCGCCTACACCCAGCCCACGCTGCCGACGATCGGCAACCGCGGGATGTGACACCCGCGGTCGCGACGCGTCAGCGCTTGGTGAGCGCGTCCGCGAAGGCGGCGATCCGGTTGCGGGCGTAGACCGGCAGGCCGGCGCTGATCGAGTTGCCGGTGTTGAAGCTCGAATTTCCCATCAGCACCTGCGCCGGCAGCAGGTTCTTGAGAACCGGCACACGGGCGTACTCGGCCTTGCGGTCGAGGACGTCCCCCTTGATCGCCAGGGCCATGTAGGTGGTGACCACCGTCTTGGTCGAGTCGTTCGGCATCGGCTGGAACACGGCGAGGAACTTGCCGAAGCGCAGGATCTGGTTGACCCAGAAGATCGTCTGCTCCAGGCCGCCGGTGACGGACGTGTCGATCTTGGTCAGTGCCTTGAGCGCGGCGGCCTGGTCCGGCCCGAGGACCCGCAACTCGCTCTGGAACGAGACGAACTCGGCGATCTTCTTGGCCGACCCTTCCTCCAGCTTGTTGGCGAGCTTCACCCCGAGCGGCAGCTTGCCCTCGAGATCGTAGCGCGACTCGATGCAGGCGCCCGCCCCCTCGCACCAGGGCCGGTCGGGTCGCTTGGCGAAGGCGGCGGCCGGATCCTTGTTGGGGGTCACGTCGGCGGCCGAGATGGCGCGGTGCTTGATCGCCGGATCCATCTTCTGGACGAAGGCGAGATTGGCGAAGGCCTGGAGGTCGATCGCCTCGGCCGGCCGCGGGACGACGAAGCGCCCCTCGGCCACATAGACCTTCAGCGTCTCGTGCCGGGGCTTTGTCACGCCGTTCACCGTGACGGTGTAATCCGGCTCCTTGTAGCCGGGATAGGGGGCGAGCGCCGTCGCCTCGGCCGGCCGCACCTTCAACCAGTCGAGATACGGGATCAGGCCGTTCTCTGGCGCCGACGGATTCTCGCGGTGATCGGTGAACAGGATCTGGCCCGGCTTGATCGCGGCGGGGTCGACGGCCGTGACCGAGGGCACATCCTTGACCCGCTCCGGTGCCGGCGCCGTGTTGGCGGCGGGCGTCTGAGCGCGGACCGGGATGGCCGGGAGAGCGACCGTGAGGGCGGCCGCCAGGGCGGCAGGAAGCTGCTGACGCAACGGGATTCTCATCTCTCGGGGAGGGCAGTCAGTAACCGGGATCTTCGCCGAACAGGTAGTCCGGATCGCGGCGGCGCGGCCGGCGCGCGTCGTCATCCCCGCCGAAGGGCGAGCGGTTCGTCTGGCCGGGCCAGGGCTTGTACGGATCCTGCCCGTAGAGATCCACATCGCCCTGCGCACGGCGGCTGCGCGGCGCCGGCCGCTCGCCGAACGGGTCCAGGAAGTCGGCCCGCGGCCGCTCGCCCGTCATGTTGCCGTAATAGTCGCCCGCCACGTTCGCGCCGTCGTCGGCGCCGGCGAGATCGCCGTCCTGGGCGTCGGGCCGCATGGCGTACAGCGTCTCCCGCGGAACGAGGCGGTACTGCGTGTCCGCCATCCGTCCGTCGCCGCTTGTGCGGAAATGCTCGAGAAAGCCGCCGCCCGCGACCCGCACGCCGCTGCGCGGATCGACCACCAGGTCGGCGATGAAGGGGCGCGCCTCGGGGGAGGGTCCCCGCAGCGGCGTCTTGGCGATGCCGTTCGCCCAGGCCGCCTGCAGGATCGCCGAAGCGATCGGCACCGAAACATGGCCGCCGGTCTGGCCGCGGCCGAGGGTCTTGCGGGTGCCGTCGGCGTTGTCGTAGCCGACCCAGACCACCACGCTGATCTCGTG
>NZ_BACT01000007.1:0-2311 GCF_000333255.1 Methylobacterium sp. B1
ATAGGCGAGTTCGGCCTTCGCCATCTCGATCGCGCCCTGATGGTGAGGGATCATCATCGCGGCGAAGTCCCGGTCGGGGTCGCCGGACGGCGCCACCGCCATATCCGCGTGCATCCGCGCCATCGATTGGGCCATCATCGCATCGAAGCCGCCGGGAGCGGTCTCCGCATGCCCGGCGCGCATCATCATGCCGCCACTCAGGACGCCTGCCCCTCGCCTCGGGCTCGCGCCGCATCCACGGCTCGGTCGCCCGCGATCTGGGGGTGGCGATCCTCGGCGGCCGCTACGCCCCCGGGGACGTGCTGCCCGGGGAGATCGAATTCTCTGAGAAATTGAACGTCTCGCGCACCGCCTATCGCGAGGCGATCCGTATCCTGAGCGCGAAGGGGCTCGTCGAGAGCCGCCCGCGCACCGGCACCCGCGTGAGCCAGCGCAGCCGCTGGAACCTGCTCGACCCCGACATCCTCGCCTGGGCCTTCGAGTCGGAGCCGAGCGAGTCCTTCATCCGCGACCTGTTCGAGCTGCGGATGATCGTCGAGCCGGCGGCGGCGGCGCTCGCGGCGGAGCGGCGCTCGGGCCTCGACCTCGCCCGGATGGGCCATGCCCTGGAGGAGATGGGCCGCCACGGCCTCGCCACCGAGGCCGGACGGGCCGCCGACCAGGCCTTCCACAACACGATCCTGGAATCGGCCCGCAACGGGGCGCTGATGGCCCTGTCGAGTTCCATCGCCGCCGCGGTCACGTGGACGACGATCTTCAAGCATCGCCGCCAGGGCCTGCCCCGGGATCCGATGCCCGACCACCGCGCCCTCTACGACGCGATCGTGGCGGGCGACCCGGCCGCCGCCCGGGAGACCATGACCGAGCTGGTCCGCCTCGCCCTCGCCGACACCGAGCTGGCGATGCGCCCCTGACGGAGCCGGCGGCGTCCGCGCCGCCGGCTTGGGCCTCGTCTCAGTGGTTGTCGCGCGGCACGCCCCGGGTCTGCGCGATGCGCTGGAACGCCTCGGCGCCCTCCAGGATGGCCCCGGTGTGCATCTGCCCCACGGCGGCGCGCTGCATCGCCTGCCACGGCGTCTGCGAGGCCGGATAGGCGTAGCCGCCCGCCGCCTCCAGGGCGCTGCGGCGGCGGGCGATCTCGTCCGCGTCGACCAGCATGTCGGCGGTGCCGCGGCGCAGGTCGATCCGCACCCGGTCGCCGG
This sequence comes from Methylobacterium sp. B1, assembly GCF_000333255.1. NCBI lineage: Bacteria > Pseudomonadati > Pseudomonadota > Alphaproteobacteria > Hyphomicrobiales > Methylobacteriaceae > Methylobacterium > Methylobacterium sp. B1. Next base: position 1,203 of record NZ_BACT01000007.1, read on the forward strand.
TGCGCAGGAGCGCGAGGCCGCCGCCGGCCGCCGCCTCGGGCGAGGCGTTGAGGATCGACGGCGAGCCCGAGGTGCCGGACTGGCGCCCGTCGCCCAGGCAGGGCAGCGCGTGCACGCCGGCCCGGATCAGCTGCGCGGGCGGGCGCATGTTCACCACCTCGGCGGCCCCGGGATAGCCGATCGGCCCGGCCCCGCGCATGATCAGGATGGTCTCCGCGGTGATGCCGAGGCTCGGGTCGTCGATCCGGGCGTGGTAATCCTCCGGTCCGTCGAAGACCACGACGGGACCCTCGAAGGCGTCCGGATCCTCCGGGTTCGACAGGTAGCGGGCGCGGAACTCGTCGCCGATGACGCTGGTCTTCATGACCGCGGCGTCGAACAGGTTGCCGCGCAGGACCAGGAAGCCCGCCGCCTCCTTGAGGGGCCGGTCGATCGGCCGGATCACGTCCTCGTCCTCGATCACGGCGCCGCGGCAATTGTCGCCGAGGGTGCGCCCGTTGACCGTCAGCGCGCCCTCCCGGATCAGGTCGCGGCGCATGAGCTGCGCCACCACCGCGGGCAAGCTGCCGGCGCGGTAGTAATCCTCGCCGAGATAGGTGCCCGCCGGCTGCAGGTTGACCAGCAGCGGCACGTCGAGCCCGTGGGTCTGCCAGTCCGTGATGTCGAGGTCGACCCCCATGTGGCGGGCGATCGCCGCGAGGTGGATCGGCGCGTTGGTCGAGCCGCCGATCGCCGAATTGACCGCGATGGCGTTGAGGAAGGCGTCGCGGGTCAGGATGTCGGAGGGCTTCAGGTCCTCGGCCACCATGGCGACGATGCGCTTGCCGGTCTGGTAGGCGGCCTCCTGCCGGTCGCGGTAGGGCGCCGGGATCGCGGCCGAGCCGGGCAGCATCATGCCCAGGGCCTCGGCGAGCGTGTTCATCGTGGTGGCGGTGCCCATCGTGTTGCAGAAGCCGGTCGAGGGCGCCGACGAGGTGACGAGCTTGATGAAGCCGTCATGGTCGATCTCGCCGGCCGCCAGCATCGCGCGGGCCTTCCAGACGATCGTGCCGGAGCCCGTGCGCTGGCCCTTGAAACAGCCGTTGAGCATCGGCCCCACCGACAGGGCG
>NZ_BACT01000006.1:0-1306 GCF_000333255.1 Methylobacterium sp. B1
TGCGTACCGAGCTGCACCAGAACGTCGAAGTGCTGCTGCAGGCCGAGATGGAATGCCAGATAGGCATGGGTCGGAGCCCGGTCGAGATCGTGGTAGCCGGCCTTGCGATCGGGATCGCGCCCGCGGTCCGGTTGAAGGAAGACGGCGAGCCGACCGCGGTCACGGATCGCCTCGTCCCCGGTGTGATCCGGAGCGGCGCTCCGATCGGTTGCGGCCGTGCCCGTCAGCATCCGGAACCGGAAGGCGCCGTCGACGCAGGCCGGATCGGATTCGGCCTCGCCCCAGACGGCGGTGATCGAGGCGCGCGTCTCTTCGGGAAGGGTGTTCCACCAGGCTTGGTAGGCGGGGAGGGGCACGCGGAACGCGGCCGGACCCTCCGTGAGATCCGCCATCAGCGTGTTGGATTCCGGAAGCGCCCCCGTCGCGTAGCCCGCGGCGGCGAGGTCGGCGACGATGGCGCGGGCGCTCTCGGGCGTATCGAGACCGACGGCGAAACCGGCCCGGCCGCCCCGGGCCGGATAGTCGGACAGGACCAGGGCCACGCGGCGCGCCGGCCGGGGCAGGGCGGCCAGCCGCAGCCATCCCGCGGCCCGGTCTGCCAGGGCGGCGATGCCTGCGGGGTAGGGCACGGCCCGCCGCTGGGTGAAGCCGGCAACCTCCGGGCTTTCCTCCTTGAAGGAGATCGGAAAGCCCGAGAGCCGGCCGTCGAATTCCGGCAGCGCGATCTGCATGGCGAGATCGGACGCGCCGAGGCCGCGGGCCGACGCCTCCCAGGCCGCGCGCGGTGACCCTACCGTGAAGGCCTGAATGACCGGGCAGCCGGCGCCGTCGAGAACGAAGTCGGTGCCGTCCTCACGCGCGGAGAACGCCGTGGCTGCGATGACGAGGTCGGGTCTGCGCGCCCGCACCGCATCGGCGACCGCCGCGGCGGCCTCGGGCTCCTTCAGGCTCGACACGACCATCGGCAGCGCCCCGATCCCGCGGGCGCGCAGGGCGGCTGAGAGTGCGACGAACGGCTCGGTGTCGCCGCCGAGCACGGCGGAGCGATAGATCAGCAGCAGGGCCAGCGGATGGGCGGGCGACGGCGCGCCGTCGAGCGGGATCGCCGTTTCAGCCGCGGCAATGGCTGTTTCGAGGGGGAGAGCGCCGCAACCCGGACACCAGGGAAAGCCGCGGGGCAGGGGCTGCGGAGGCTCGACCGCCCCCTCGGCGCCCAGCCGGATGGCCAGGGATCGCAGCATGCGCCGGAGATTGCCGGGACCGCCGGCACGGAAATAGGCGTCGAGTTCCCCGGCGAGGGCGGGAT
>NZ_BACT01000005.1:0-3928 GCF_000333255.1 Methylobacterium sp. B1
GCCGCCACAGGTGCATGAACGAGCCGTAGAAGAACGGGTCGCCCTCCGACAGGATCGCGACGTCGCGCCCGGCGCCGAGGTGGTCGGCGAGTTTACCGGCCGCCTCGTCGTAGAAGCCCGCGAGCGCGGTGACGTATTCCGGATGCTCGGGATGGATCTCGGTGGTGTAGGGATAGGCCAGTGCCATCTCGCGGTCCGGATCGCGCAGGATCGCGTCCGCGATGGTGCGGGCGTTGCCCCGCCGGCCGCGCTTGCAGAAATGCACCAGCACCGGCGCGCGCATCAGGATGCGCTGCGCCTTCACGGTCAGCAGATCCGGATCGCCCGGGCCCATGCCGACCCCGTAGAGCGTTCCCGTCATCGCCGCCGCGGACAGCTCCTCGGTCGGGCCGTCGAGGCGTTCGAAACCGTCCATCACTCGACCTCGCTGGCGAGCGCGTTGATAGCGGCGGCCGTCATGGCGCTGCCGCCGCGCCGCCCGTGCACGACCACGAACGGCACGCGGCCGTCCCGGGCCAGCGCCTCCTTCGATTCGGCCGCGCCGACGAAACCCACCGGGATGCCGATCACCGCGGCCGGAGGCGCGACGCCGGCGTCGAGCAGCTCCAGAAGGCGGAACAGGGCGGTCGGCGCGTTGCCCACCGCCACGACGCTACCCGGCAGGCGTTCGCGCCACAGCTCCATGGCGGCTGCGGACCGCGTTGTGCCGAGGCTCCGGGCGAGCTCCGGCACGCGGGGATCGCCGAGCGTGCAGACCACGTCGTTATCGGCGGGCAGCCGTGCCCGGGTGACGCCGTCGGCGACCATGCGGACATCGCACAGGATCGGCGCGCCGGCCTTCAGGGCCGCGACGCCCGCTTCCGCGAAGCCCGGCGACATCTCCACATCGGTCGGCAGGTCGGTCATCCCGCAGGCATGGATCATGCGCACGACGACGCGCTCGGCGGCGCCCGACCAGCGTCCGAGATCCGCCTCGGCGCGGATCATCGCGAAGGAGCGCGCGTAGATCGCGCCGCCGTCGCGGATATACTCATAGCGGGACGGGGATTCGTGGGCCGCGGCCGGCTCCGATCCTGTCTGGCGCAGGGCGTTCTGGCTCGCGCTCATGCCGGTCTCCTGGTCCTCCCGCTGTCCGTCCAGGTCGTCTCCGGCGCGAAGGCGGCGGACAGCCCGACGATCTTGGCTCTTCCTAACCGCTCCAGCACGGCCTCGATAGGGAGATGCATCGCCGGCTCATCGGCGGGGGCACCGCCGATCACCACGCCGTACAGACCATCGCGACCGACGAGGGTCAGGTCGGCCGGCCCCGGTCGGGCGCATCCCTTGGCGCATCCCGAGACGTGCGCGGCGTGGCCCAAGGCCGCCAGGGGAGCGAACGCCGCCGCGAGGCGCGCCGCATCGGTGAGGGTCCGGGTCGACCCGGAGGCGCAGCCCGGGGCACCCGTGCAGGCATCGATCGCCCGCCGCGGGTCGTCGGCGGCAACGATGAAGTCCATCGACAGGGCCTCTCGCACCGCCGCTGCCGGGACGTCCGGGGGGGCCAGGAGCATGAAGCCGCGGGTCGGCGAGAGTCGAAGCTCGTCCGCGCCGAGCGTGACCGCGGCATCCGCGAGCCGGTCGAGGGCCTCGGCCGTACAGCGACCGAAGGGTGCATCGATGGCGAGGATCTGAAGGTCCTGTCCGCCTCGTGGCTGCCGGGCTTGGCCGGGCCATACGCTTTCGCCTCCGCGCGCTGCGACGTGTGGTCGCTTTCCGCTCCGCAGCGCCTCCGTCAGCGTCGCCCTTTCGTCTTCCGACAGATCGCGCATCCGGCGCCGGCCGGTCCGCGCGAAGGCGGTGAGCACGGCGGCTACCACGTCGGGCGCTTCCCGTTCCCCGCAGGTCAGAAGATCCTGCCGCCCCTCGCCGCAAGCGATCGTGATCGCAACGCGGCCGGGTCCGTTAGCGATCACGGCGCAATCGGCCTCCGCGGTCGCCCGATCGACGCGTCCCTCGATCACGACCAGGGTCTTGGCCGGCAGGCCGGGAATCGTCAGCCCCGCCGCTTCGACGGCACGGGCCAGTCCCGGCACGTCGATGGCCTCCTCCGGATCGCGGCCCGCCAGCGGGCTCGTGAGCGTCAAGCGCTGAGGCCCGCCATCGGCCCGCACGTCGCCGAGGCCCTGGGCCGAGAGCCACGCGGCAAGGGAAGCCTGCGTCGCCTCGGTGACGCCCCGGATCTGAAGATTGGCCCGCGCGGTGAGATCCAGGTGCCCGTTCCCGAAGCGCCGGGCGCCCTCCGCCACGGCGCGGGCCTGACCGAGCGTCAGGACGCCCAGGGGCGGGTGTACCCGCGCCAGCAAGCCGTCGCCCGTGGGCATCGGCCGGGTCAGGCCGGGGCACCAGCCCCGACGGCTGGCCGCCTCGGGCAGCGCACGTCCATGCAGGCGCGGAGCGACGCTCATTCGGCGGCCTCGTGCAGCAAGGCGTCGGCCGGAAGAGCGTTGCGCCGGCTGTGCCAGAGTCCCCGGTCCCGGGCGGCGTCGAACCGTTCCAGGATCGCCCGGGTGGCCGCGGGGTTGGCGGCCCGCAGGCGCTCGAACACCTCGGTATCGGCGATCCAGGCGGCGTACAGCGTCTCGAAGCCGGCATCGGACACCGCATCGCTGGCGGCGGCGAGGACGAAAACCGCATCGAGCCCCTGAGCCAGCTCCTGCGCGCCGCGATAGCCGTGACGGAGCTGGGCGGCGATCCAGCGGGGATCGGCGAGGCGGCCTCGGATCAGGCGGGCCGCGTCCTCCCGGGCGGTTCGGGCTTTCGGTCGCTCCGGCTGCGAGACGTCGAGGCTGTAGAGCGCGGGGCTCGCCCCCTCCAGGGCAGCGGCGGCCGCGAAGCCGCCCATCGCGTCCACAGCGGCATCCCCGTCGAACAGATCGCGCTCGGCCACGTCGAAGGCGTGGAGATAGGCGTCGGCTCCCGCCACCCGGGCGGAGAAATCCGCATCCGGCGCCTCGCGGTCGCCATAGGCGTGCGTGCTGGCCGCAAGATAGGCGCGACCGAGATCGGCGCGGCCATCCCATGTGCCGTCGAGGGCCGTCGCGGCGGTACCGGCGCCGTAGCGGCCCGGCGCAGCGCCGTAGACCCGCACGGCCGTTTCCCCCCGTCGGCGGGCCGCCGCCAGCGGGTTCTCGTCGTCGGCCTCGTCCCTGTCGGCCACGGCGCGGGTCGCCCGGTCGAGCAGCGCCAGGGTCTCCGGGAATGTGTCGCGGAACGCCCCGGAGACCCGCACGGTGACGTCGATCCGGGGCCGGTCGAGCATGGCCAGCGGAAGGATCTCGAAACCGGTGACGCGAGTGCTGGCATGGTCCCAGACCGGCCGCACGCCCATGAGGGCGAGGGCATGCGCCACATCCTCGCCGCCGGTGCGCAGTGTCGGCGAGGCCCAGAGATCCATGACGATCCGGGCCGGATAGGCACCCTCGTCCTGAAGGTAGCGGGTCACCACGGCGGCAGCGGCCCTCTCACCGAGGAGCGCGGCGGCGCGGCTCGGGATGGCCCGCGGGTCCAGGGTCGCGAGGTTGCGTCCGGTGGGGAGCACGTCGCTGCGCCCGCGGGACGGCGAGCCGGAGGGCCCCGGCCGGACGAATCGGGCGTCGAGAGCTGCGAGCAGCCCGGTCCGCTCGGAGGCGGCGCTTGCCAGCACCGCCTCCGCGGCCTCGCCCGGGGCTCGGGCGAAGACGTGGAGACCGTCGCGGAAGACGGTTTCGCCGAGGTCGCAGAGATGCGCGTCCAGCCGGGTCAGCGCCTCGTCCATCGGCGTGTCCGGGCCGATGCCGGCGCCGTCCAGCAATCCGGCGGCCTCGGCCTCCTCGAGGATGGCGCGGGCCACCAGTTCGGCGCGGCGGGGATCGAGCACGCTCGCGGCGGCGTATTCCTCCACCAACTCGCG
>NZ_BACT01000004.1:0-6054 GCF_000333255.1 Methylobacterium sp. B1
TTCCGCAACAATGTTGCACAGATGTGTGTACTTAAACTAGAAGCTGTAACCTTTGACTTGCGAAGCTTGACAACTTGGTGTCCAACTGCGGTGCACGCCACCTGTGTCGGGATCAGGGCTATAGCCGCATGAGCGGCAGGGATGACCGGCCACACGGCGTGCACGACATGCGACTTAGGGGCGGGCGGTGAAGCGGCGCGATAGCGAGGCGAAAACACCGCATTCGCAGGAGGATGCATCCCACTCCATGGAGAAGGATTCCCCTGGGCAAACGATGCCGAAGCAGACCACCGACGTCGATCGTCTCGTCGGGATTCGCATCACAGCCCTGCGCAAGGCGCGGGGCATGAGCCAGACCGCTCTCGGCAATGCGGTTGGGGTGACCTTTCAGCAGGTCCAGAAATACGAGAAGGGTCAGAACCGGGTCGGCGCCGGCCGGTTGCGGGAGATCGCGCGCCTTCTCGAAGTTCCGGTTTCCGCGTTCTTCGAGGAGACCGAGCCCCGCGAGAACGCCCAGGAGGACGTGTTCGGCTTCCTCAGCGCCCACGGTGCCATCGAGCTTCTGCGCGCCTACGCCCAGATCGAGGATGAGCAGATGCGCCGCGATGTGCTGGCGCTGGTCCGCAGCGCCGCGCGCCTGGCGCAGAACCGCACGGCGGCGCCGGCGGCGGATCCGGCCTGACAGGCGGGCTGGCGGGCCTCGCCCGGCGCGGCCCGGAGGCGGCTGCATCCGGGACGGTTTCAGGGTGCGTCAGCCGCGATCAGATGGAAGAAGCTGCCGGTGACGGGGCCGACCCGATGTCCGGCAAACCCCAGGTCCACACCCTCCGCATCCGAAACGCGGGCGAGCGCTGATGCCTCCGGTGCGATCGGCGAGAGCTCGGTGGCGTAGTGGAACTCGTGGCCGATGAGGCGCGCCCCGTCTTCTCCGAGCATGCCGGATCCGCAGAGCCGCGCGACGCGATAGCCGAGATGCAACTTGCGGCGGTGATAGGATGTCGCCACCGGGAGGAGGCCCGCCATGGGATGGGTGGTGCCGTCGGCGTCCTGAAGCGTCTGCCCGAGGACCATGTAGCCGCCGCACTCTCCGTGGACGGGGCGTGTCTCGGCAAAGCCGCGCAGCCCGTCCAGGAAACGGGTGGCGCCGGCGATCCGGCCCGCATGCAGTTCGGGATAGCCGCCCGGCAGCCAGCAGACGTCGCAATCCTCCGGTGGGCCTTCGTCGGCGAGGGGTGAGAAGGGGACGAGTTCGGCACCGGCCAACCGCCACCCGGTCGCAAGGTGCGGATAGAGGAAGCTGAACGCCGCGTCCCGAGCGACCGCCACGCGTTGTCCGGGCGGCCGCGGCAGCCGGCCGCCGGAGGTTGGCACGGCGCCGCCCGCACTGGCCAGGACGGCGTCGAGGTCGATACCGGCTTCCGCGAGGTCGGCCAGCCGGTCGAGGCGGGCGGTGAGATCCGCGGTCTCGCCGGCCTGGACGAGCCCGAGATGGCGTTCGGGCAGGACCAGCTGTGCGTCGCGCATCAGGGCGCCGAGCACCGGCAATCCAGCGCGCTCCATGCCGGCTTCGACGAGCCGGCGATGGCGGTCGCTCGCCACTTTGTTGAGGATGACCCCGGCGATCCGCACGCGGGGATCGTAGAGCGTGCAGCCCAGCGCCACTGCAGCCGCCGATTGCGCCGCGCCCGACACGTCCACCACGAGCACGACCGGCCAGCCGTAGCGCGCCGCGATGTCGGCATTCGCCCCGGTCCGGTTCTCGGCTGCCCGGACGCCGTCGAACAGGCCCATGGAGCCCTCGGCGATCACCACATCCGCCGCCGCCGCCGTCTCGCCCGCGAGCGTGTCGAGGAGGGGCGTCGCCATGGCGAAGCTGTCGAGATTGAAGCTCGGATGGCCGGTGGCGGCTTGGTGAAAGGCCGGGTCGATGTAGTCCGGACCGCATTTCGCGCCGCGGACCCGCAGGCCGCGCCGGGTGAGGGCGCGCATCAGAGCGAGGGTCACGGTCGTCTTGCCGGAGCTGGAGCGCGGCGCCGCGACGAGGAGGCCGGGGGCGCTCACGACGGCTGGCCCACGGTGCCGCCGGGCCGGTATCGCCGGTCGTAATCGGGCGCATAGAGCGCGCTCTCGCGGAAGCCCGCGGCGCCGAGGGCGGGCCCAACCAGGATCAGGGCGGTGCGCTCCAGGCCGGCCGCCGCGACGAGGCCGGGCAGCGTAGCGAGATCGCCGACCAGCGCCCGCTCGTCGGGCCAGGAGGCCCGGAACACAGCCGCCGCCGGGCAGGACGGCCCGTAGAACGGGATCAGTTCCGCGGCGACCGCCTCGACTACATGAATCGACAGGTGGATCGCCAGGGTCGCCCCGGTGGCCGCATAGGCCGACAGGGTTTCTCCCTCGGGCATGGCGCTCGCGCGGCCTGAGGTTCGGGTCAGGACCACGGTCTGCGCCACGCCGGGGACCGTCAATTCGCGGCGCAGCAGAGCGGCTGCGGCGGCGAAGGCCGGGACGCCCGGCGTTACCGTGTAGGGAATCGCCAGCGCGTCGAGCCGGCGCATCTGCTCGGCCAGCGCGCTCCAGATCGATAGGTCCCCGGAATGGAGGCGTGCCACGTCCTGTCCGGCCGTGTGCGCCGTCCGGATCTCCGCCATGATGGCGTCGAGGTCGAGGGGGGCCGTGTCGACGATCCGGGCGCCGGGCGGACACCAGCCCAGGATCTCGGGGGCCACGAGCGATCCGGCGTAGAGGCAGACGGGACAGGCCGCGATGCGGTCGCGCCCGCGCACCGTGATCAGGTCGGCCGCGCCGGGTCCGGCGCCGATGAAATGAACGGTCATGTGTCCCGTGTCGTGTCGCATCGGACGGCCAGGGCGCAAGTGGCGCCGGCGCTCGTGATCCGCGGCAGGGCGAGGCGGCTCTGCGGCCCGGCGCCGGCCAGGGCCGTCGCCTCGGCCAGCGAGCCGACGCCGCGCAGCTGTTCGATCCGCGCCGAGCGGGTGACGATCTCGGCGTCACGCGCCTGCAGCGCGGCGGCTGCCACGGGCTGGGGCGACAGGCCGAACCGTGCCGTCGCCGCGCGGATCGCCGGCTCTGCGGCCCGGTCGGCCGCCGTGGCGACGGCCGTCAGGCTCGACCGGTCGGCACCGAGCGCCGCGAGCGCGCGCTCGATCAGCGCCGCGATCTCGTCGGCGTCGGTCCCCCGACGGAAGCCGATCCCGGCGACCAGCAATCCGGTCACGGCTTGGTCCAGGCCCATTGGGTCACCGGCATGGCGGTGCGCCAGCCATGCATCCCGCCGACCGGGCTCGCCCGCTCGACACCGTAGCGACGCAGGCTTCCGCCCTGCGCCGCGAAGGCCGCGAGCAGCGCGGCCTCGCCTTCGAGGGTGACGGCATTGGCCACGCAGCGACCACCGCTCCGGAGGGCCGCAAGCACCGCTGGCAGGACCCCGGGCTCGGAGACGCCGCCACCGATGAAGACCGCATCCGGCGTCGGCAGGCCCTCGAGTGCCCCGGGGGCGGTGCCGACGACGACGGAGAGGTCCGGCGTCCCCAGGGCGACGGCGTTGCGACGGATGCGCTCGGCCCGGTCCGGGCGTCCCTCGATCGCCGTGGCGCGCAGGCTCCAGTGACGGAGCATCCACTCGATCGCGATCGAGCCTGCGCCGGCGCCGACATCCCAGAGATGCAGGCCCGGATGCGGACGGAGCGCCGATAGGGTCAGAGCCCGGATCTCGGCCTTGGTGAGCTGGCCGTCATTCTCGAACAGGCCGTCGTCGAGGCCCGGGGCGAGGGGAAGGGCGTGACCGGGCCCCGCCACCGCGATCGCCACCGTGTTCAGCGCGTCGATGTCGGCGCGGTCGAACGCGTCCGCGCGGGTCGTACCGACCCGTTCATTCGGGCCGCCCATCGCTTCCAGCACCGTCAGCGTCGACGCGCCGAAGCCCCGCGCGCAAAGCAATGCGGCGAGCGCGCCGGGGGTCGTGCCGTCCCAGGACAGCACGAGCACCCGCGCCCCGGGCTGGAGATGCGGCACGATCCGGGTCAGCGCGCGGCCATGGAGCGTGACCAGCGCGCATTCGGCCAGCGGCCAGCCGAGCCGCGCACAGGCGAGGCTGAAGGCCGAAGGCTGCGGGAAGGCGCGGATCTCGGCCGCCGGCACCATCCGGGCGATCTCGGCGCCGATGCCATAGTGGAAGGGGTCGCCGGTAGCGAGGAGGCAGGTCGGCTGCCCCCGCCGCGCGAGAATCTCCGGATAGGCCTCGTGGATCGGGCTCGGCCAGGGCCGCGTCTCCGCATCGAGCGGACCCGCGAGGGCGAGATGGCGTCGGCCGCCATAGACCACGCGGGCGGCATCAAGCGCGGCGGCGGCGGCCGGCGTCAATCCGGCCCGCCCGTCCTCGCCGATGCCGACGATCGACAGCCAGGGTAAGCTCGACAGCGCCTCAGGGCTCATGGACAAGGCGTCCATGGACACGGCGTTCCCGACGAGCGGCACGATGCGGATTCTGATCCTCGGCGGGACCGGCGAGGCGAGCACCCTGGTCCGGTCGCTCGCTGGTCGGGCGGATCTGTCCGTGACGCTCTCGCTGGCCGGCCGGACGGCCGCGCCGAAGCCCGAGCCCGTGCCGACCCGGATCGGCGGATTCGGCGGGATCGAGGGCCTCGCCGACTACCTGAAAGCCGACGCGATCGATTGCCTGATCGACGCGACCCATCCCTTCGCCGCGACGATGTCGCACCATGCGGCGTGCGCAGCCGCCCTGACGGCGGTGCCGATCCTCGCGATCCGCAGACCCGCCTGGACGCGCGAGCCCGGCGATCTCTGGATCGAGGTCGACCGGATGGATGAGGCGGTCGCCGCCCTCGGATCCGCGCCGCGGCGCGTGTTCCTGACGATCGGCCGGCAGGAGGCCGGGGTCTTCGCGGCGGCCCCCCAACACACCTATCTGGCGCGCACGGTCGAGCCGTTGGGCGGGATCCTGCCGGTGCCGCACCTCACCGCCCTGGAAGCCCGCGGGCCCTTCGATGTCGCGTCGGAGGCTGCGCTCATGCGCACGAGCGGCATCGAGATTCTCGTCAGCAAGAATGCCGGCGGGGCGGCGACCTACGGCAAGATCGCGGCGGCGCGCACCCTCGGAATCCCCGTCGTCATGGTGCGCCGGCCGGGCAAGCCCGACGTGCCGAGCGTCCCGGACGCTGCGGGCGCCCTCCGCTGGCTGGAGGCGGGCGATCACGCCGGTTCCTCAACCTTGCGGGCCGTGTAGACGAAGGGCGTCCGGCCGGCGCGCGGGATCAGCCGCGTCGTCGAGGCGCCCAGGATGACCATCGTGGCCATGTCGGCCGGCACGTCGCGCGCCTCGGCGAGGGTCGCGACCCGGATCGCCTCGTCCGGCCGGCTGATGGCGCGGGCGAACATCACCGGCGTGTGGGGCGCGCGGATCCCGGACGCGATCTCCAGAGCCGCCCCGAGCTGCCAGGGCCTGGCGGCGGAGATCGGATTGTAGAGCGCGATCACGAAGTCGGCGCGCAGCACCGCCTCCAGCCGCGCGGTCACCACCGGCCAGGGCTTCAGGTTGTCCGAGAGGGACAGCGCGCAGAAATCGCCGCCGAGGGGCGCGCCGAGCCGGGCAGCGGCAGCCAGCATGGCGGTGACGCCCGGCTCCACGGTGATCGCGAGGTCGCGCCAGTCAGGCTCGCCCTGCTCCACCGCCTCGAACACCGCCGCCGCCATGGCGAAGACCCCCGGATCGCCGCCGGAGACGACCGCGACCCGTCGTCCGGAGGCGGCGAGCTGCAGCGCGTGGCGCGCCCGGTCGACCTCCACCCGATTGTCGCTGGCATGTCGGACCAGGCCGGGTCGCTCGGGCACACGGGCGACATAGGGGAAGTAGCCGACGACATCCTCCGCCGCATCCAGCGCCCGGCGGGCGGACTCGGTCAGCAGCGCGGCGTCGCCCGGGCCGAGGCCGACGACGGCAAGGCTTCCGCTCACGGCCGCCGTCCCTCTCCGGGCAGAAGGACCAGGAGAAGTAGGGTGCGTCGTCGTCGGCCTGTC
>NZ_BACT01000003.1:0-2103 GCF_000333255.1 Methylobacterium sp. B1
CGGACAGCTCGCGGGAGAGCTGGACCACGGTCTCCGGATCGATCTCGCCGGAGCCGAGCTGCGCGGTGACGATGTCGTGCCGCGCCAGGATGGCGTCGAGGCGCTCGGTGGAAAGGGGATCATCGCCCGTGTTTCTGCAGGTCTGCGCGTGCCGTTCCGGGCTGGGCGCGGGTCTCGTCTCGGGGGGAAGAGACGCGTGGCTTGGAGGGACCGTGACCCGGCAGGACTTCCCCCAAATCCACGCCCCTTCCGTTCGAGAGCGGAAGCCGCGGCGCGTCGGCCGAAAGCGTCGTGGCGTTGCCGTACAACCCCGGCCGAATGTTCGGCAAGGGTCGCAGTTAAATAGGGATGCCGTGGGCGTGCGCGAAGGCCGTGAGCGCCGGGCGCAGGGAGTCGCCGTCATGCATCCGCGCCATCTCGGCGTCGATGAGTTCGGCGATGGCACCCGCATCGAGGCTCAGCACCATGGCCTTGACCGGCCCGATCGCGGCCGGCGACATCGACAGCTGCCGGTAGCCGAGGCCGATCAGCGCCATGGCGTCGAGGGGGCGGCCGCCGATCTCGCCGCAGACCGTCACCGGGCAGGAGGCCGCGTTGGCCCGCTCGGCGATCAGCCGGAAGGCGCGGAGGGCCGCCACGCTCAACGGATCGAAGCGGTCGGCGACCCGGCGATTCTCCCGGTCCACAGCGAACAGAAACTGCATCAGGTCGTTCGAGCCGACCGACAGGAAATCGGCCTCCCGGGCGATCTCGTCGATCTGGAACAGGAGCGAGGGCACCTCGATCATCGCGCCGAGGCGGCAATCGGTGGGAAGCCGGTAGCCGTGGCGCTTCAGGTAGGCCTTTTCCCGCTCGACGATGCCGCGGGCGCGCACAAATTCATCCACCGTGGCGACCATCGGGAACATGATCTTGAGCGGGTCGCCGTCGGCGGCCTTCAGCAGGGCGCGCAGCTGCATGCGCAGCAAAGCCGGCCGGTCGAGGCCGATGCGGATCGCCCGCCAGCCGAGGGCGGGGTTCTCCTCCTCGAGCTTGGCCATGTAGGGCAGGATCTTGTCGCCGCCGATGTCGAGGGTGCGGACGGTGACGGACTTGCCCGCCGAGGCGGCGAAGACCTTGCGGTACAGTTCCTCCTGCTCGGCCGCCGACGGCATGCGCTGCGCCACCATGAACTGCAGCTCGGTGCGGAACAGGCCCACGCCCTCGGCGCCCGTCTCCTGCAGGTGGCTGAAATCGACCAGCAGGCCGGCATTGAGGTGCAGGCCGACGCGCACGCCGTCGCGGGTCTGGGCGGGCACGTCCCGCAGCGCCCGGTACTGCTCCTGCCGCCGGGCGCGCAGGCGCACCATCTCGGCATAGGCGGCCTCGACCTCGGGACCGGGCCGGACATGGATCTCGCCGGCCACGCCGTCGACGATGATGGCATCGCCCGCGTCGCACAGGGCGGTGGCATTCTCCACCTCGCCCACGGCCGGGATGCCCAGCGCCCGGGCGACGATCGCCACGTGGCTGGTCGGACCACCCTCCTCCAGGACGATGCCGCGCAGGGTCGAGGCCTCGTAGTCGAGGAGGGCCGCCGGCCCCATGGTGCGCGCCACCAGGATGGCGTTCTCCGGCAGCACCATGGTTCCGGCCGCTTCGGAGCCGATCAGGGTGCGCAGGACGCGGTTGGCGAGATCGTCGAGATCGTGCAGCCGCTCCCGCAGATACGGATCCGACTGGCGCATCATCCGCGCGCGGTTGTCCGACTGGACCCGCTCGACCGCGGCTTCTGCGGTCAGGCCCGACGCCACGGCCTCCCGCATGCGCCGGAGCCAGCCCTTGTCGTGGGCGAACATTCGGACGGTCTCGAGAACCTCGCGGCTCTCCGCGGTACCGATCCGGTCGCCGCGCTCCACCAGCGCGTCGATCGCCGAGCGGACCTCCTCGATGGCCGCGTCGAGGCGCGCGACCTCGCGGTCGACGTTCTCGGCGATCAGCGTCTTCACCACGACGCGGGGCTCGTGCAGCACCACGTAGCCGAGGCCGATGCCGTCGGCCAGCGCGATGCCCCGCGCCAGGACCGGGCGGCGGGCCGCGGTGCCGGCATCGGGGGCCAGCCCC
>NZ_BACT01000002.1:0-8625 GCF_000333255.1 Methylobacterium sp. B1
CCCGCGTTCGCGGACGCGTGCGGTTCGCCCGTCAACGGATCGAGCAGCGCCTGATGGTAGGGCCCATCCAAGTTCTGCCACCAGTAGACCTCGACGACCGAAAGCCTCGGCGTTCGGCAGCTTGACCGACCAGCCGGCGGCGTCCGGCATGGTTTTGCGCAGGAACACACCGGCGCGCGTTGCCGCCGCCACCGGATCCGGCGCTTCCTCGGACAGCTCGGGCCGCATCCATCGCGAGATGTCGCTGCGGTAATAGCTGGCCGTCCCGGTGACGAAGATGGCGAACAGCACCCAGCCGACCACGAGGCCGGACCACGTGTGCAGCCACGCCATGGACTGGCGGAAGCTCCGCGCGCGGCTCACAGGGCGACCCCGTGCCTGAAGCCGCCGGCCAGCCACAAGGCCACGGTCAGCAGAAGCGCCGCAGCCCCCAGGACCAGGGTGGCACGCGCGATCGTCCGGGCGGCGAACACCCAGATCACGGCCGCCGCCATGATGCTGAAGCTCGCGAGGGTCGCGGCGGATACCGCTTCGGCCCTCGGGCCCGGGAGAATCAGTGCCAGCCAGGCGCACGCGAGTGCGGCAACGGCATAACCGCCGAACGCCGCCAGAAGCACCCGGCCGGCGACCGCCAAGCGATCGGCCAGCGTGGGCACGGCATGGGCACTCATCGCGCCCCCTCTCGCTTCCGTGAAGTCATATCGCGACCTAGCAGCGGCTGCGCCCGGCAGGCAACGCGTATGTTCCAGAACGATTCTAGTGTGAATTGAGGCGGTTAGGATGGCCCGGGTCGGGCCGAGAGATGAAAGTCCCGGCTTGCGCGGCAGCCCGTCTCAACGACCGGGCGTTCCGGGCGTTGCGGATCGGTCGGATCCGCGGATCGCGATGGCGGCATTCCGGGCACTCGGCGGCAGATCGGGGCCGGCCTCCGGCTTGGAGAGGGCCGACGATCCGGCGGTCACGGGGCGGCCTCCCTCAGGGCCGCGGTGCCCGGTGCCCCAGCCGTAGCCCGCGTTGATCCCGGCATAAAAGCCGGTGAAGTCCTCAGCCCGGGCGCTGCCCGAAAGCAGGAGCAGAGCCGTCGGCAGCATCAAGCAGCGCATCGATCGTCCAGGAACGAGAAAGGCGACGGTCCCGGACAGGACCGCCGCCTCGTAGTCTTCTCAGGATCGCGGCGGCAAAGCGACCGCCGCGCGCCCTCAATCCTCGACGTTGATGCTCTGAGCCTCGCGGCCCTTCTGACCCTCGACCACGCCGAGCGTGACCTGCTGGCCTTCGGCGAGCGAATCGAGCCCGGCGCGGGACAGAGCGGAGCGGTGCACGAAGACGTCCTTACCGCCGTCGTTCACCGACACGAAGCCGAAGCCCTTGGCGGGATCGTACCACTTCACGGTGCCGCTCATCTCGACGGACGGGCCGCTGGCGAAGCGGCCACCACCGCCACCACCACCGAAACCGCCGCCGCCGCCGCCGTAACCACCACCGCCGCCGCGGTCGCGGTCACCGTAGCCGCCGCCAGCGCCACCACCGAACCCGCCGGTGCGCGGACGGAACTCGCGCCGGGGCGCAGGCGCCTCGGCCGTGGACGTGTCGACGCTGGTGACGCTGGTCACCTGCGGGCCCTTCTGACCCTGGGCCGTCGTGACCGTCAGCCGGGTGCCCGGCATCAGGTCATCGTGGCCTGCCGCCTCGACGGCGCGGATGTGGAGGAAGGCATCGCCCGAACCGTCGCCGAGTTCGACGAAGCCGAAGCCCTTCTCCTTGTTGAACCACTTGACCGTCGCATCGCGCTCCGGTCCGGACGCGACCGGTGCCGCGCCGCGCGCCGGACCACGGTCGAAACCGCCGCCGCCGAAACCGCCGCCGCCACCGCCGAAACCGCCGCCGCCGTATCCGCCGCTCGGGGGTGCCTGATCAGGCCATCTCGGCTCGCCACCCTCGTCGAAGCCGCGCTTCTGCGGCCCCCTGAAATCACGACCACGTCCCATCGAAAGCTCGCAAAAACCGTCCGCCGCCCTTGTCTCGAATACCGCGTGCGCGCCATCCCAGACAGCCCACGCCCCGCACTATCATTACCCCAGGTCGCGGTAACCAAGAATAACGCCCCAGTCCTGACGCAATCGGGCCTTGACCGCAAGGACCTTCTTGGCTCAGACGCGCCCGTTTCGTTACTTTCTTGCGGCAAACAACGGAGTCCGCCCCCGATCCCGGGTCGGTCCTTACTCATTCGAGGGAAGGCGTTAGCGAAACGCAAAGGCTGTCCCGCCTAGACTCGGCGCCGCGCCCCGCAGAGCCCGCCGGCCATGATCGCGACCCCGACCTTCCCCGATCTCTCGGCCCTCGTCGTCGACGAGAGTCTCTACATCCGCCGAATCGTGCGCGACATGCTGATGCGCGTCGGTATCAAGCGGGTCCTGGAGGCGCCGGACGGGGCGGAGGCGCTGGGCGTGCTGGCCGAGAGCAAACCCGATATCAGCATCATCGACTGGGACCTGTCGATCCTGTCGGGCGAGGAGTTCATCCGGCTCGCGCGGACGCCGACCACCTCTCCCTGCCCCACGATCCCGATCATCCTGATGCTGGCCCAGCCGCGCCGGAACGTGGTCGACCGTGCGGTGGCGCTCGGCGTCAACGAGATCATCGCCAAGCCGTTCTCGCCGAAGACCCTGTGGTCTCGCCTGGACGAGGTGATCAACCGGCCCCGCCCCTATTCCCAGGTGAAGAGTCTCCTGCGCCCGATCCCGCGCAGGGCCAGCGCCATGAAGGCCGTCGCCTGATCGCGACCGCGATGGGGCGTTGCAGTTCCCCGCTGAGCCTGTAGGGTCACAGATCAACAAAGGCCGAGCGCGACGCTCAAGGCCGACCCGAAGGATCGACGGCCGCGCCGATGAGGGACGAGACCGCCGCGGCCGCGCCGTCCCGAATCCAGACTGGCGCGGTGCCGCTTCAGACGCCAGCCCCCTTGCCGGGCCGTGAGCGTCGGCGCGCCGCCTACGCGGCGCTCGACCTCGGCACCAACAATTGCCGCCTGCTGGTCGCGGAGCCGACCTTCAGCGGCTTCCGGGTGATCGATGCGTTCTCACGGATCGTCCGTCTCGGCGAAGGCCTCGGCACGTCGGACCGCCTGAGCGAGGCGGCGATCGAGCGGACCGTGGAGGCCCTGCGGATCTGCAGGTCCAAGATGCAGGCGCGTGGCGTGCAGCGGGCCAAGATCATCGCCACGGAGGCCTGCCGCCTCGCGGTGAACGGGGCCGCCTTCGTGGAGCGCGTCCGCCGCGGCGTCGGCCTCGACCTCGAGATCGTCGATCGGCAGACCGAGGCCTATCTCGCGGTCACCGGCTGCGCGGCGCTGGCGGATCCGCTGGCCGAATCGGTGATCATCTTCGATATCGGCGGCGGCTCGACCGAGATCGCGTGGCTGGACGGCGCGGCGGCCAATCCGTCGACCGATCCGACGCTCAGGATCCGCGCCTGGGATTCGCTGCCCGTGGGCGTGGTGACCCTGGCCGAGCGCCACGGCGGCGCCGAGGTCACCCGCCGCATGTTCGAGGGCATGGTCGAGGAGGTGGCCGAGAAGCTCTCCGCCTTCGCCCTCCGGGCCGCTGCCGCCGCGACCGCGCCCCATTTCCACCTTCTCGGCACGTCTGGCACCGTCACGACCATCGCGGCGATGCATCTGCGGCTCGCGCGCTACGAGCGCCGGCGGGTCGATGGATTGTGGATGACCGACGCCGCAGTCTCCACCGCCATCGACGACCTGCTCGACACGCGGCTGGAGCAGCGCGCCGACAACCCCTGTATCGGTCGCGACCGCGCCGATCTCGTGCTCGCGGGCTGCGCGATCCTCGAGGCGATCCGCCGGGCGTTCCCCTCGGAGCGCCTGCGCATCGCCGATCGCGGCCTGCGCGAAGGATTGCTGATGAACATGATGCGGGAGGACGGGGTCTGGAACCGGAAGGCTGTCCGATGAGGGCCCCACGATGAGCGACCGGCGCGGCGGCGCGAGCTCCGGCGGCGGGGTCCGGGGCGACCTGAAGCAGCGGGTGAAGACCGGGCGTGGACGGACCCTGTCGCAGAAGCGCTGGCTGGAGCGCCAGCTCAACGATCCCTATGTGGCGCGGGCCAAGCGCGAGGGCTATCGCTCGCGGGCGGCCTACAAGCTGCTGGAGATCGACGAGCGCTACAAGCTGCTCCGGCCCGGCCAGAAGATCGTCGACCTCGGCGCGGCTCCCGGGGGCTGGTCGCAGGTGGCCGCCCGGGTGGTCGGACCGTCGGGCCGGGTCGTGGGCATCGATCTCCTGGAGATTGAGCCTATGGCCGGGGTCGAGTTCATCACCCTGGATTTCCTCGATCCCGAGGCGCCGGCGCGGCTGACCGGCATGCTCGGCGGCCCGGCCGACCTCGTGATGTCCGACATGGCCGCCAACGCCACCGGACACAAGAAGACCGACCATCTCCGCATCATCGGCCTCGCCGAGACGGCGGCGGAATTCGCCCGGGAGATCCTTGGGCCGGGCGGCGCCTACCTGGCCAAGGTGCTTCAGGGCGGGACCGAGGGCGCCCTGCTCACCGACCTGAAGCGCGACTTCGCCACGGTCCGCCACGTCAAGCCCGCCGCCAGCCGGGCCGATTCCAGCGAGCTCTACGTCCTCGCGACCGGCTATCGCGGCACCTCGGCGCACACCGCGCCCTCCGACGCGGAGTGAGCCGGCCGGCGGTGCTGGTCGCCTGGGCCCTGTCGGTCGTCAATCCAGCGCCGCGGCCCCTACGCAGCCTTGGCTATGTTCGGCAGAGCGGCCTGCTTCACGCGCGATAGCGCCGCTGCCGGGCGGTCTGGGCACCGCATCTCGCGCAGGCGCGGGGCACGATCGCGGCGGCGGCCGAGGGAACGGGGCATTTCCGACATGCGGTCGTGCTCGGCTCCGGCCTGCTCGACGACGTGCCGCTCGACGATCTCGCCCGCCTGTTCGATCGGATCGGCCTCGTGGATGCCGTGCATCCCTGGCCGGCCCGGCTCGCCGCACGCCGATACCCGAACGTGGCGCTGGTGACCGCCGAGATCAGTGCAGGCCTCGCCGGGGCCTCGGCGGATCTCTGCACGGGCGCCGACCTGATCGTTTCGGCAAACCTGCTGTCGCAGCTTCCGACCGTCTCAATCAAGGCCCACGAGGCCCGGGGCCGCGCGGCCCCGCCCCTTCTCGGGGCACATCTGGTCGAGACCCACCTCAGAGTCCTGGACACCCTGGCAGGCCGGGTCGAGCGCGTCTGCCTGATCACCGACGCGGTGCAGCGCGCGGAGGATCGGTCGGGCCGCTTCACCGACAGCCTCGATATGCTGTTCGGGTCCGAGCTCCCGCCTGCGGAAGCGGCTTGGGACTGGGAGATCGGGCCGTTCGGCGCGAGCGGCCGGCGGCTCTGTCTGATCCACCGGGTCCAGGCCTGCCCGGACTGGAAAACCGTGCCACGCTGAGCCCGTAACGACAGAGGCCGCTCCGGTTGCCCGGAACGGCCTCTCTTCAGTGCTTCCCGCAGCTTTCGCTCACTCGGTCGGCACGTCTGCCGGCGACGTGTTGGCGCTGCCCTCGTCCGCGGCGCTCTCGAAACGCGGGCGGCGGCGGCGGCGGGGCTTGGCAGCCGGAGCTTCCTCGGCCGCAGCCTCCGGCTCGGGAGCAGGCGACGGTTCAGCCGGCGGGGCGGGACGCGCAGGGGCCATCAGGAATGCCGGCAGGCCGGTCGGCTCCTCGGCCTCCACGACAGGCGCAGGCTCGCGGCGGCGCTCACGGCGGGGCGCCGTCTCGCCCTGACGTCCGGCCTCGCCGCGGGGAGCCCGCTCGGTCCGCCCCTCCGGACGCGTTTCCTGCCGGGCTTCGGACCGCGGAGCCTCGCCGCGGCCGCTCTCGTAACGCCCCTGATCGCCGCGCGTGTCCTGCCGGGCGTCTTGCCGATCATTCTGCCGAGCATCCTGGCGCGTATCTTGACGCGTATCTTGGCGAGGATCCTGCCGGACGTCCTGGCGGTCCTGCCGGCCGTCGTGACGCTCCTGGCGATAATCCGGACGCCCGTAATCCTGACGGTCCTGCCGGTTCTCCTGCCGATAGTCCGGCCGTTGATAATCCTGGCGCTGATAATCCTGACGCGGCTGGTCCTGACGCCGGTAATCCTGGCGCCCGCCGTTGTCGAACCGCCGTTGATCGCGGTTCTGGAACCGGTCACGGCCCTGCCGACCGTCCTGGTTTCCGTCCTGACGACCCTCGTAGGGCTGCGGCTGCTGGCCGGGATCGGCGTCTTCATAGCCGCTATAGCCGTGACCGTTCTGCGATCCGCCGTTGCCCTGGGCCTCGTCGTCGCCCTCTTCCATGTCGTCATCATAGGGACGACTGGCGTAACCGGCGGTATTAGCCGGGCGATTCTGTTCCTGGGCACCGGAAACGATGCGGAAATAGTGCTCCCCGTGCTGGAAGTAGTTTTCAGCAGCAACTGGATCGCCGGCCGCGAGAGCATCCCGCGCAAGCTGCGCGTACTTGTCGGCGATGTGCTGCGCCGTGCCGCGGATTTTGACGTCGGGACCGTTGGATTCGTACGAGCGCGTCAGCGGATTCGGACCCTTCGGCCGGTTCCGGCCGCGCATCCGTCGATTCTGGTTTGGTCTCATCGGTCTGTAATGACCCTCGTTCACGCAAACGACTGTCTACGGAGGCGCCCGGGCGGATCTCCTGGCGCAATCCGGCCAAGCGCATCCGGCGGCGCCGCGCGTGCGACCGCTCTTCGGTCCGCGCGTCTGCCTGACCATCCCTCGAAGCGGGCGCCCGGTTAAAGCCGCCGATCCTCAGTTGATTGTCAGGTTCGATTGTGTCGCACCGCCGCGCTGGCACCGGCGCGTTCTGGTTCGACGGTTAAGGGGGATCAGCGAACCAATCGGCGACCCATGGTCACCACCGACCTTACAGCCGTCCGTCTTAACGGACGGTTCGCGATCTTCAAGCCGACTTTAGCGTTCCCCGGTTGATGCAACAAGCAATTTTTCGGTGACGCGATGCTCAACCCTGACTTAGGCATCCCTGTGGCCGGATAAAAGACCCTGTGGCCGGTCGAAACTCACGACGCGGTCGCGGCCGGCGAGGTCGCGGGTCAATCCCCGATCCGGGAAGCCCGCCGCGCATGCAAGGGCCCGCACCGCCGAGGCCTGATCGTAGCCGATCTCCAGGACGAGCCTGCCGCCCGGGGCGAGCAGCCCAGCCGCATCGTCGAGGATTCTCCGGTAGGCGTCGAGACCGTCGACGCCGCCATCCAGGGCTGCCGCCGGATCGTGTATGCGGACTTCGCGGTCGAGGGTCGCGATCACGTCATGGGCGATGTAGGGCGGATTCGAAACGACGAGGTCGAAGGTCCCGCTCAGGGCCTCGCACCAATCGCCGACGACGAAGCGGGCCCGGTCGCCGACGCCGTTGGCGACGGCATTGTCCCGGGCGACGCGCAGGGCCCCGTCCGAGCGATCGAGCCCGACCCCGCTGGCCCGGGGCAGTTCCGAGAGAAGGGCCGTCAGGATGCAGCCCGTTCCGGTGCCGAGGTCCAGGCAGCGCACCGGCGCGGTCCGATCGGGCACCGCCGCCAGCGCGACCTCGACCAGGATTTCGGTGTCCGGGCGCGGCACCAGGGTGTCGGGACCGAGCCGGAAGGGCAGGCCCCAGAACTCCCAGGCGCCCAGGATACGGGCCACCGGCTCGCCGGCGAGGCGCCGGGCGAGCGCCGCGTCGAGGGCCGCGGCTTCGTCCGCGCTGACGCGGCGCTCGCCCTCGATCAGAAGGTCGCGCGTCTCCAGGCCGAGGATCCCGAGCAGGAGGAACCGGGCATCGCCTGCCGCCTCGACGACACCCGCGGACTGCAGCCGTGCCGTGCAGGCTCGCAGCGCCTCGCGGCGCGATCTGTTCTGCATCGCGGCCGGCATCACGACATGGCTCAGGCCATACCCTCGGCGGCCAGCAGCTCCGCCTGATGCTCGGTGATCAGGGCGTCGACCACCTCGTCGAGGGCGGTCCCGGCCATCACCTCCTCGAGCTTGTAGAGGGTCAGGTTGATCCGGTGATCGGTCACCCTTCCTTGCGGGAAATTGTAGGTCCGGATCCGCTCGCTGCGATCGCCGGAGCCGACCTGGGCCTTCCGATCGGCCGCCCGGGCCGAATCCTTCGCGCTGCGCTCGGCGTCGTAGAGCCGTGCGCGCAGCAGTGCCATCGCACGGGCGCGGTTCTTGTGCTGCGACCGCTCCTCCTGCACGAACACCACGATGCCGGTCGGCAGGTGGGTGATGCGGATCGCCGATTCGGTCTTGTTGACGTGCTGGCCGCCCGCGCCCTGGGCCCGCATCGTGTCGATCTTCAGGTCCGCATCGTTGACGTGGATGTCGACCTCCTCGGCCTCCGGGAGTACCGCCACGGTGGCGGCGGAGGTGTGGATCCGCCCCTGCGTCTCGGTGTCGGGCACGCGCTGCACCCGGTGGGCGCCGCTCTCGTACTTGAGGCGGGCGAAGACGCCCCGGCCCTTCACCTCGGCCACGACCTCGCGGAAGCCGCCGACCGTGCCCTCGCTCTCGGAGATTACCTCGACCCGCCAGCCCTCGACTCGGCGATT
>NZ_BACT01000001.1:0-12801 GCF_000333255.1 Methylobacterium sp. B1
GAGGCGCTCTACACGGCGACCCACAACGGCTTCATGGCCGAGCAGGCCCTGGCGATCCGCGAGCGCCTCGCCGCGTTCCGGCGCACGCAGCTCCGCCACGCCGACCGGATCCGCCGCTCGCGGGAGGAGCACGGCGAGATCCTGGCGGCGATCGCCGAAGGGGACGGCGAGACGGCCGCCCGGCGTATGCGCGCCCACATGCTCCGGGCGGCGGCGGCGCTGGGGCGCTACATCGCCGAGACGGAATGAGGTTTTCGACAGCGATGATCGGTCCGGCGCGGCAACCCGGCCCCGGACGGCCTCACGGTTGCGCGAAGACCAGTCCGACCACGAACCGAAAGGGCCTCGAACGGTCGATCAGCACCGGCAGCCGGTGACGGTCGTGTTCAAGGGGACCGGCGTCGTGCCCGCATCCACGTCAGTCCAGAGGGGTGAGGATTCCCGAAAATCCCGCCGCTTTCGGCGCCGCCGGGGTCGGATTGCGGTCCGCGATTGGCTCGCGCGCGGCGGCGGACGGCGAACCGGTTCGACAGTGCAAGCGTCCGGGTCCTTGTCGGTCACGTGGTGTCGTTCACGTGCGCGGACTCACCCCGCCGAGCGCGTCGGCGAGCTTTCCGATATGCTCGGCCGCTCGCCCGATTCCGACGGCCGCCCGCTCGGCATCCTCCGCTCGCCCCCGCTCGGCAGCCTCGGCAGCAGCGCGCAACGCCGCGACGTCGGTCTCGAGGGTCGCGTACCGCATGCGCAGCTCCGCGAGCTCGTCGACAATGGTCAACGCCGCCATGACCTGAAGGCGCATGTCCCCGATCTCGCCGAAGCTCTTGCGCATCTCGCCGATGCGCCCGTCGAGGGTGGCGGCGAGGCCGGTGAGATGCGCCTCCTCCCCCTCCCCGCAGGCCATGCGGTAAGAGCGGCCATCAATGGTCACGTTGATCTGCGGCAAAGGCGGCTCCGCTGTGCGCTCGACAGGCGTAGGCGTGGGGATCAGGCGCGCCCGAGCACATCCTGGACGGTCTCGATCGCCCGGTCGAGCCGATGCCCGACCTCCCCCGTAGTCGCCGAGACGGTGGCGAGACGGGCGCTCGCAGCGTCGAGAGCCGCGGCGAGGCGGGCCCGATCCTCATCCATCAGCGCGAGTTCCGCATCCCGGTCGTCGGGCTGCGCGGCCACCTCAAGGCGGCGCTGGACGACGGTATCCAGGCGGTTGATGGCCGCCTCGAGGCGGCGGAGGGCGTCGTCGATGGAACGGAGCTCGGTCTCGTCGGCCATGGTTCTGTGTCTACCTCGACAGCAAGCTTTCCGTCGAATGCAGCCGAAATTCCAGGGGGAAATGGCCTTCGATCCCCGATCCGGGTGAACTCCGAATGGATCGTGCCGATCCCTGTTTATTGGACGGTGGATCGAAGGTCTTTGTCACGGCGACGCGTTTGACAGGTCGAGGCTCCATGCTAGACAGCCGCGCGATCCCGAGAGGGACCGCGCGAGATATGCCGGAGGGCCGGTCCGCGACAGTTCCGAGGCCTCAGCCGGCACCGTCCGATCCGACGGTCACGCGCGTGGAAGCCCGGCCTCTCCCGGTCCGGTTCATCGCAGGTTCAAACCCGCCCGCACAGATCCCGCCCGGCCCGGCCCGGACGGTATGGCGGGCCGCCGAGACCGCTCCGCGGACCACCCCCCAGGTCCGGCGCGCGGCGAGCCGCATCAGGAAGGAGTCACGCCGTGACGAAGGTTGCCATCAACGGGTTCGGACGCATCGGCCGCAACGTCCTGCGCGCGATCGCGGAGGCCGGCCGCAGCGACATCGAGGTCGTGGCGATCAACGATCTCGGCCCGGTGGAGACCAACGCCCACCTGCTCCGCTACGACTCCGTGCACGGCCGCTTCCCCGGCGAGGTCGCCGTGGACGGCGAGTTCCTGGTGGTGAACGGCAAGCGCATCAAGGTGACGGCCGTGCGCAACCCGGCCGAGCTGCCGCACCGCGACCTCGGCGTCGACATCGCGCTGGAATGCACCGGCATCTTCACCTCGAAGGACAAGGCGAAGGCCCATCTCGACGCCGGCGCCAAGCGCGTCCTCGTCTCGGCCCCGGCCGACGGCGCCGACCTGACGGTGGTCTACGGCGTCAACCACGACAAGCTCACGGGCGAGCACCACGTCGTGTCGAACGCCTCCTGCACCACCAACTGCCTGGCGCCGGTCGCCCAGGTGCTGGACGCGGCGGTCGGCATCGAGCGCGGCTTCATGACCACGATCCACTCCTACACCAACGACCAGCCCTCGCTGGACCAGATGCACAAGGATCTCTACCGGGCCCGCGCCGCGGCGCTCTCGATGATCCCGACCTCGACCGGCGCCGCGAAGGCCGTCGGCCTCGTGCTGCCGGAGCTGAAGGGCAAGCTCGACGGCACCGCGATCCGCGTGCCGACCCCGAACGTCTCGGCGGTGGACCTCGTCTTCACGGCCAAGCGCGCGACGACGGTCCAGGAGATCAACGACGCCATCAAGGCCGCCGCGGCCGGCCCGCTCAAGGGCGTGCTGGGCGTCACCGACCGGCCGAACGTCTCGATCGACTTCAACCACGACCCCCATTCCTCGACCTTCCACCTCGACCAGACCAAGGTGATGGACGGCGTGCTGGTGCGCATCCTGACCTGGTACGACAACGAGTGGGGCTTCTCGAACCGCATGGCCGACACCGCCGTGGCGATGGCCAAGCTCATCTGAGCCGGACTGCAGCGGTCGCCGCCTCCTGAGAGGTCGGCGGCCGCACCACTCTTCGGACGGCCTTTCTTCGAACCAGGGACTCTCCAGGGATGACCGACGCTTCGCAGGGCACGTCGAGCGGGCCGGCTGCCGTGCCGCCCGCCCCCAGGCCGGCTCCGCCGCCGCCCGCCACACCCGCCGCCGCACCGACTGCGGCCCCTGCCGCATCCGCGGTCCCGTCCCACCCGCTTCCGGCCAACCAGCTCTTCGATCAGCTCGCGCGGATCGAGGACAAGTGTTCGCGGATCGAGGACAAGTATGCCCGCTCCGAGGCTCTGCTGTCCCGAGTCGAGGACAAGGTCGAGAATGCGGCGAACCGGATGAATGAATCGGCGCGCCAGTCCGACCTGGCGGCACTCCGGACGGAGATGCGCGGCCTCGCCGAGCGCACCCGGCGCCTGCCCGGGACCGGCGCCCTCGTCCTTACCGCCGTGATCACCGCCATCCTGACCGTGGTCCTGATGGTCGCCGTCCAGCGTCTGAATCTCGACCGCCTGCTGCCGCAGCGGGCCACCATCGGCACCACCGCGCAGTAATCGCCCTCGCCCCGCACAGGACCGCACCAGACCGCATGAGCGCCTTCCGCACCCTCGACGATGCCGGCTCCCTCAAGGGCAAGCGGGTCCTCATGCGCGTCGATCTGAACGTGCCCATGGAGAACGGGCGGGTGACCGACGCGACCCGCATCGCGCGCGTCGCGCCGACGATCCGCGAGGTCGCCGAGCAGGGCGCCAGGGTGATCCTCCTGGCTCATTTCGGCCGGCCGAAGGGCAAGCGCGAGCCGAAGGATTCGCTGGAGCCGGTGGTCCCGGCCCTCGGCGCGGCCCTCGGGCGCACCGTCGCCTTCGCGGCGGATTGCGTGGGCGACGCCGCCGCGCAGGCGGTGGCGGCCCTGAAGGACGGCGACGTACTCCTTCTAGAGAACACCCGCTATCATCCCGGCGAGGAAACGAACGACGCGGCTTTCGCGGACGCCCTGGCGGCGAACGGCGACGTCTACGTCAACGAGGCCTTCTCGGCAGCCCACCGCGCCCACGCCTCCACCGAGGGTCTGGCGCACCGGTTGCCGGCCTATGCCGGCCGCGAGATGCAGGCCGAGCTCGACGCGCTGACCAAGGGCCTGGAATCGCCCCAGCGCCCGGTGATCGCGCTTGTCGGCGGCGCCAAGGTCTCGTCCAAGATCGATCTCCTGGAGAACCTCGTCGCCAAGGTCGACATGCTGGTGATCGGCGGCGGCATGGCCAACACGTTCCTGCACGCGCAGGGCAAGGCGGTGGGCAAGTCCCTCTGTGAGAAGGATCTCGCCGAGACCGCCACGCGCATCCTGGCGGCGGCCGAGAAGGCCGGCTGCCGGATCATCCTGCCGGTCGACGCGGTCGCCGCGACCGAGTTCAAGGCGCAGGCTCCCCACGAGACCGTGCCGGTGGATTCCGTGCCGGACGCGAGCATGATCCTCGATGCCGGTCCGCGCTCGGTCGCCGAGATCAACGCCGCCATCGACGGGGCCAAGACCCTGGTGTGGAACGGCCCGCTGGGCGCCTTCGAGCTGACCCCATTCGACGCCGCCACCGTGGCCGCCGCCAAGCACGCGGCCGCGCGGACGAAGGATGGCCAGCTCGTCTCGGTTGCGGGCGGCGGCGACACCGTGGCCGCGCTCAACCATGCCGGCGTGGCGCAGGACTTCACCTACGTCTCGACCGCCGGCGGCGCCTTCCTCGAATGGCTTGAGGGCAAGGCCCTCCCGGGCGTCGAGGCGCTGCGGGCGAAGGGCTGAGACGGCCACCTTGCTCTCCTCCCCCATTGGCCCGACCCTATCTATACTGCCGGGCTTGATCAGCCGGGGGGCCGGGGCGATGGGTGACGATGGGGAGAACGCGAGCCTCAAGAATCTGAGGGGCATCCAGGCGAGCCTGGCGGATCTGCCGTCCGAGACGATGACGCGCTTCGACAGGCTCGAGGCGCGGATCGATCGTCTGAACGCGGCCGGGATGCGCGTGACGATGCGGGCCACGGCGGTAAGGTTCGACGCGCGGGTCAGCGAGGTCGAGGACCGCGTCGCAGCCCAAGAAAGCCGGACCGACCGGGGATCATCCGCCGAAAGAATGGCCTGCGCCGCGTCGGAGATTGACCGAAAGCAAGGCACCCGGCAGAGCGAAACGATACAGCTCAGCTGAGGGCCTCACCGCGCCTCCGGCGATCGGGCGGACAACGAAACGGGAAACGGGAAGACACGCACGATGGCACGCATCACCCTCCGGCAGCTCCTCGATCACGCCGCTGAGTACGAGTACGGCGTGCCCGCCTTCAACCTGAACAACATGGAACAGGGGCTCGCCATCATGGCGGCCGCCGATGCCACCGACTCGCCGGTCATCCTTCAGGCGAGCCGTGGCGCCCGCGCCTACGCCAACGACGTCGTGCTGGCCAAGCTGATCGACGGCCTCGTCGAGATCTACCCGCACATCCCCGTCTGCATGCATCTCGACCACGGCAACAACGAAGCCACCTGTGCCACCGCGATCCAGTATGGCTTCACCTCGGTGATGATGGACGGCTCGCTGAAGGCCGACGGCAAGACCCCGGCCGACTACAACTACAACGTCGAGATCACCCGCAACGTCACCAAGATGGCCCACTGGGCCGGCGTCTCGGTCGAGGGTGAGCTGGGCGTGCTCGGCTCGCTGGAGAGCGGCCAGGGCGAGGCCGAGGACGGCCATGGCGCCGAGGGTACGCTCAGCCACGACCAGCTCCTGACCGACCCGGAGGAGGCGGTGAAGTTCGTCGAGGCCACCAAGGTGGACGCGCTGGCGGTGGCCATGGGCACGAGCCACGGCGCCTACAAGTTCACCCGCAAGCCCGACGGCGAGGTGCTGGCGATGAACGTGATCGAGGAGATCCACCGCCGCCTGCCGACGACCCACCTCGTCATGCACGGTTCCTCGTCGGTGCCGCAGGACCTGCAGGACATCATCAACCAGTACGGCGGCCAGATGAAGCCGACCTGGGGCGTTCCGGTCGAGGAGATCCAGCGCGGCATCAAGCACGGCGTGCGCAAGATCAACATCGACACCGACAACCGCATGGCGATGACCGGTCAGATCCGGAAGGTCCTCACCGAGAACCCCTCCGAATTCGACCCGCGCAAGTACCTGAAGCCCGCCATGGAGGCGATGACCAAGCTCTGCAAGCAGCGCTTCGAGGAGTTCAACACCGCCGGCAAGGGCTCGAAGATCCGGCCGATCTCGGTCGCCGAGATGGCCAAGCGCTACGCCAGCGGCGCCCTGGATCCGAAGATCGGCGCGCGGTAAGGCGCCGGTTGTCGCCCCCGATGAGCACCAATGCCAGCCTCGCCCTTCTCGGACCGCACGGTCTCGACGCCGAGGGACTCGAAGGCTTCGTGGCGGCCCTGAAGGCCGCCTGCGAAGCGGGCGATGTCGCCGCCGTGATCCTGCGGCTCGCCGCCACCGACGAGCGCGGGCTGACGGCCCGCGTGAAGGCGGTCGCTCCGGTGGCGCAGGAGCGGGGCGCGGCCCTGGTCGTGGCCTGTCCGGGTTTCACGGGTGATCTCGCCACGGTGGCGATCCGCGGCGGCGCCGATGGCATTCATGTCGACAAGCCTCGCGACCTGAAGGATCTGCGCGGCCGGCTGCGCGACGGGCGCATCCTCGGTGCTGGAGGCATCGAGACCAAGCATGGCGCCATGGAAGCCGGCGAGGCGGGTATCGACTATCTGATGTTCGGCGGGCTGTATCCGGACGGTGTCGCGCCGGAGGCGGAGACCGTCCGGGCCCGCGCCACCTGGTGGGCCGAAATCTTCGAGACGCCGTGCATCGCGGTCGCCGTCGCCGCCGACGAGATCGGGCCGCTCGGCGCGACAGGCGCGGAGTTCGTGGGATTGGAGAGCGGCCTCTGGCTGTCGGATCCGGCAGCCGTCGAGCGGGCGCAGCGCGTCCTTCGGGAGGCTGCCGCGTGAGGCGCCGCAACGCCCCTCATCTGTTGGCTTTCGTCGGAGCGGCAGTGCTCGCTCTGCCGACCTGGGCCGTCTCCGCTCCGGCCGACCCGGCCGCGACCGCGGCGCCCGGATCGATCGGGTCCACCGCGCAGACCGGCAAGAAGCCGATGCCGGAACTGCCGAGCCCCTATACGCCGAACTACACCCGGGGCGCCGTGCCGCCGCAGGGCGGTCAGCCGCCGGATCTCGCCTACGGCGCCTATCAGAAAGGCCAGTACGTCACGGCCTTCCGCGAGGCGACGAAGCGCATCGAGGCGAATCCGAAGGACGCCGCCGCCATGACGCTTCTCGGGGAGCTGTACAACCAGGGCCTCGGCGTGAAGCAGGACCCGGTGAAGGCCGCCGACTGGTATCGTCTGGCCGCCGCACAGAACGACCCGTCCGCCATGGCATCCCTCGGGCTCATGGCGCTCGACGGACGCGGTATGCCGAAAGATCCGAAGGCCGGGCGCCGATGGCTGGAACAGGCCACGTCCCAAGGCTCGCCGACCGCCGCCTACAATCTCGGCCTGATCCTGATCGGCACCGGGGCCACGGCCGACGAGGCGGCGGCCGCCGCGCAGTTCCGCAAGGCGGCCGATGCGGAGATCGGCCCCGCGCAGCACGATCTGGGCGTTCTCTACCTGCAGGGGCGCGGGGTGCCGAAGGATCCGTCCAAGGCGGCGGAGTTGTTCCGGCGCGGCGCCGACAATGGCGATCTCGCCAGTGAGGTCGAGTACGCGATCCTTCTGTTCAACGGCACCGGCGTCACCAAGGACGAGCGGGCGGCCGCCCGCTATTTCCTGCACGCGGCCTCGCGCGGCAACGCCATCGCGCAGAACCGCGTCGCGCGCCTCTACGCGGTCGGCCGTGGCGTCGCCAAGAATCCCGTCGAGGCTGCGGCCTGGAACCTTGCCGCTGCCGGACAGGGCCTGTCCGACGCGTGGCTGGATCAGACGCTGTCCGGCCTTTCCGCCGACGAGCGCTCGCGCGCCGAGCGCCTCGCCAATGAGCGGATCGAGCAGCGCTGAGCGCTACCCCTCGGCCTTGGACCAGTCGACACCGGCCTCGAGGTGCGGCAGCAGGACGACGCTCTCCTGCTCGTTGGGATCCGTCCGGGCGATCACGGCTGTGACGGGCTCCGTCTGGCTGCGGTTGTAAGGCAGGTGCGGCACGTCGGCGGCGATATAGACGAACTCGCCGGCTCCCGCGATCGCGTGATGCTCAAGCCGTTCGCCCCAGAAACAGCCTGACACGCCCGACAGCACGTAGATCGCCGTCTCGTGCGATTCGTGCTTGTGCGCATGGGCACGCTCCCCGGGCGGTATCTCCAGAAGCTGCATGTGCAGCGCCTTCGAGCCCACGGCTTCGGCGGAAACCGCCGGCCGGTAGATGTGCCCCTGCTTGCCGCGGAAGGGCGCACTCTCGCGCACCACCCGGAAACCCTGCTCCCCTTGACCGGACACGGAACTCATGGACCTTCCTCCACTCTGAAGGCGGGATCGACCGGGATCTGCATGCCGTTCACCAGCGCGTTGGTCTGGTTGGCCATGCCGACCACCGCCAGGAACTCGCCGTGCTGCGCGTCCGTCAAGCCCTTGGCCCGCGCAGCGGCGGTGTGGGAATGGATGCAGTACGGACATCCATTGGCGATCGAGACCGCGATGTAGACCAGCTCTTTGGTCAGGGGATCGAGTGTTCCCGGTCCCATGACGGTCTTCAGGACGGACCAGGTCCGTTCGAGCAGTGCCGGATCGTTGGCGAGGCCCCGCCAGAAATTGTTGATGAAGTCGGAGCCGCGGGTCGCCCGGATGTCGGCGAACACGGCGCCGATGCGCGGGTCGGTTTCGGCCTCGGCATCGGACCAGAGTTTGACGGTGGCCATCGTGCCCCCTCTCCGCGAAGCTCGTCCTCAGAGTTTGCAGGCCCCTTCGAGGGCCCGGTTCTCCGCGTCGGAGAACAGGCGCGAGCGAATATGGAAGCGCTTCTCGCGTCCATTCTCCAGCGAGAACATGCCGCCGCGCCCCGGCACCACATCGAGGAGCAGGTGGGTGTGCTTCCAGACCTCGAATTGCGACCGGCTGATGAAGAACTCGGCGCCGCCGACGGTGCCGAGTCGGACGTCCCCGTCGCTCACCAGGAAATCACCGACGGGGTAGCACATGGGCGAAGAGCCGTCGCAGCAGCCGCCGGACTGATGGAACATGACCGGGCCGTACTCGCTCCGCAACTCGTCGATGAGGGCGAGAGCCGCCGGGGTGGCGGTCACCCGCAGGGGTGTTCCGTCGGCGCCGGCCTGCTCGGCGACGTTGGCGTCCAAGGTCTGATCCGAATTCATGCCATCCTCCCCAGTCGATGTTGAAATATGCGCGGTTGCCGGCGGGTTTCCACCGCAACGCGAGCGAATGCAGGTCCCGAAACGTCGCGATGCGCGTTGTGTCGACGGAGGGCGGCGGTTGCCGCCCGACGCCTCGGGAGCGCCCGTCATGTCAGTTCTCAGAAAAGCCGCCTGCGTTGTCCTTGCCCTGACCGGTCTCGCCGGGCCCGCCGCCGCCGAACCGCTGTCGCTCCGCGTCCCGCCGCGCGAACAGCCGCTGTTCGTCCAGCATGCGTGGCGCGTCGCGGGGAATCCCAACGTCACGCCCGACAATCCCATGGGTGTCGTCGGCTGGGACGGTCCGCCGGACGACGTGCCCAGCGTCAGCGGCGATGCCGGCCCGATGGCGCCGGGCTCGATCGTCAACGCCCCCTTCGAGGGCTACGGCTACGGCCTCTACTGAGCGCGGTGTTGCTGGATCGAAAAAGCCCCGGCCGTGAGGCCGGGGCTGAAGTTGTCTCGGGGGGTTAACCCGGGAAGAAGCTCAGAAGAAACCGAGCTTCTTGGCCGAGTAGCTGACCAGCATGTTCTTGGTCTGCTGGTAGTGATCGAGCATCATCTTGTGGGTCTCACGGCCGATGCCGGACTGCTTGTAGCCGCCGAAGGCCGCGTGAGCCGGGTAGGCGTGGTAGCAGTTCGTCCAGACGCGGCCGGCCTGGATCGCCCGGCCGAAGCGATAGGCGCGGGTTCCGTCGCGGGTCCAGACGCCGGCGCCGAGGCCGTAGAGCGTGTCGTTGGCGATCGCGAGCGCCTCGGCATCGTCCTTGAAGGTCGTGACCGACAGGACCGGGCCGAAGATCTCCTCCTGGAAGATCCGCATCTTGTTGTGGCCGCGGAACACCGTCGGCTTCACGTAGAAGCCCTCGGCGAACTCGCCCTCCTTGACGTTGCGCTCGCCGCCGGTGAGCAGCTGGGCGCCCTCCTGCTTGCCGATGTCGATGTAGCTGAGGATCTTCTCCATCTGCTCGCCCGAAGCCTGGGCGCCGATCATCGTGGCCGGATCGAGGGGCGAGCCCTGCGTGATCGCCTCGACGCGCTTCACCGCCCGCTCCATGAAGCGGTCGTAGATCGACTCATGGACGAGCGCGCGGCTCGGGCAGGTGCAGACCTCGCCCTGGTTGAGGGCGAACATCGTGAAGCCTTCGAGCGCCTTGTCGAAGAAGTCGTCGTCCTCGTTCGCCACGTCGGCAAAGAAGATGTTCGGCGACTTGCCACCGAGTTCCAGCGTCACCGGGATCAGGTTCTGCGACGCATACTGCATGATGAGGCGGCCGGTGGTCGTCTCACCCGTGAAGGCGATCTTGGCGATCCGCGGCGAGGAGGCGAGCGGCTTGCCGGCCTCCAGGCCGAAGCCGTTGACGATGTTGAGCACGCCCGGCGGCAGCAGGTCGCCGATGATCTCGGCCAGCACCAGCACAGAGGCCGGGGTCTGCTCGGCGGGCTTCAAGACCACGCAATTGCCGGCGGCGAGCGCCGGGGCGAGCTTCCACACCGCCATCAGGATCGGGAAGTTCCACGGGATGATCTGGCCGACCACGCCCAGCGGCTCGTGGAAATGGTAGGCGACCGTGTCGTGATCGATCTCGGAGATCGAGCCTTCCTGCGCCCGCACGCAGCCGGCGAAGTAGCGGAAGTGGTCGATGGCCAGCGGGATGTCGGCGTGGGTCGTCTCGCGGATCGGCTTGCCGTTGTCCCAGGTCTCGGCGAGGGCGAGCAGATCGAGGTTCTCCTCCATCCGGTCGGCCATCTTGAGGAGGATGCGGGCGCGTTCGGCCGGCGCCGTGCGGCCCCAGGCCTCCTTGGCGGCATGGGCGGCGTCGAGCGCCTTCTCGACATCCTGCGCGTCGGAGCGGGCCACCTCGCACACCACCTTGCCGGTGATCGGGGAGGTGTTCTCGAAGTAGCGGCCGGCCGCGGGAGCGACCCACTGGCCGCCGATGAAGTTCTCGTAGCGGGCCGAGAACGGCGACTTGACCTTGGCGTCGCCGAGGAATTCCGGCTTGTTCATCGCTGTGTTCCCTCCATAGGCCCCGGCCTCGCGAACCGCGGCTCTTGGGCTTAAGCTGGCGCTCGGGCGACCGATCGTCGGGGCCGCATCCGCTTCCGCTCTGTTCGCAGCCAATGGCTTTTGGCCTGCCGAATCAAGGTGGACTTTTGGCCAGTGCGCGAGTGGGCCGATCCTACGCTCTTCCGGACCTCACCGCGAGCGGACAGATATCCTCGGCGTCGGAGTGGTCCGAGCCGCCTTCAAAGGCCATTCCCGCGTCCCGATGACCGTTCGACTCACCACCGACCGACGAAGTTTCCGATGCGCCTGCTTACCTGAGCAGGGCGAGCGGAGCGGCCGCCGCCGCGAGCGGCAGCGCCGCCAGTGCCGCGTTGCGCAGCCAGGTCGGCCGATAGGCGATGAACGCCACCACGATTAAGGCGGACCCGGTCAGCGATCCGATCCACTGCACCGGGCCGAAATTCCAGCCGGCCGCCGCGATGGCCGCCGCGAACGAGAGGGCGAGCCCGCACCAGCCTGCCATCCGCAAGCTGGCGACGCGCCGGTCCGGGACGCTGATCCGGTAGGCCGCCCGGTGATGCCGGTCGAGGCTGAGGGCCAGGGCGGCGAAGCCCGAGAAACTCAGGAGAAGGCTGAGGATCAGTGCGGCCGCGGTCATGCTTCCGCCGCCCGGGACAGGCTGGGCTGGCCGTGCCGCGATTCCGCCGGCCGTCGCCGTGCCGCCAGCCGGGAGCCCGCAACAAGGGCCAGACCCACAGCCACCATCGCCGCATCGAAGCCGAGGAACCGGTTCTGGCCGACGAGGACCGCATCGACCAACGGGATCGCCAGGAAGGCGCAGGCCGCCACCCTGAGGGCGACTGGCCACGCCCGCTGTCGCGGATACAGGGCTGCGGCGAGCGCCGCGGCGACCCAGGCGGCGAAGAATACGCGGACTTCCCAATCGGCCCGGGCCTCGAGCCCGTAGGGCAGCAGACGGTTGGCCAGAAAATAGGCCGCGAGTCCCACCGGCAGCCCCGCGATAGTGCCGAGGTTGAGGAATCGCACGAGCCGTAGACCGAATCGGTCGGGATCCGCGCCCTTGGGCGCCCGCGCCACGGTCCAGAGGACCAGCCCGCTCGCAACCGTGGCCGCGCCCATCACGCCGCAGAGGAAGAACACGAGACGCAACGGAGCGGCCGCGAAATGCGCCTCGTGCAGCCCCGCCATCACGGCGGCCGTCCGGGTCGCGGCGCCAGCGTCGCTGACGCGCGCAAGTTCCGCGCCGGTTCTGGCCGCATAGACGATCTGCGGATGGAGATGCGCCAGCCCATGCGGCTCCTCGAAATACGCCGTCGCGGTCGCATTGGCGTCCCCGGGAAGCGTCACCATCAGCATCTCGGGCGTCTCGCCGCCCGCCGCGCTGGCGCGCGCCACGATCTCGCCCAAGGGGAGCGGCGCGCCCGGACGCCCGGCGGGGCCGGCTCCCGGCGCCGCCAATCCCGCCTCCGCATAGTACCGGAGCAGGTCGTCGCCGTAGACGGCCTTCACGCCCCAGGGCATGAGCATCGACGACAGAGTGACGAGGCCCGTGTAGACGATCATCAGGTGGAAGGGCAGCGCCAGAACGCCCATCACGTGTGGGCGTCGAGCCAGCCGCGCTGGACGGACTGTCCCGGCGAA